>DAOORM010000109.1:0-6948 GCA_035389265.1 Flavobacteriales bacterium
CTGAAAGAGCCGCTCGTGCAAGAGCTTGAACTTCTCCTCTTGGGCCGTGGCACCGCCCGCATGTTTGCGGTACCGCGCACCGATCGTGTCCAGAAAGCTGAAACGCGCTCCGGCTTCCACCAAGCGGATCCACAGATCGTAGTCCTCGATGTGCTGCAAGGCCGGTTCGGTGTCGAAGCAACCCACTTGCACCACCAGGGAACGACGCGCCACCACGGCCGTGGGCAGGATGAAGTTGTACACCGCCAAGGAGAGCGGGAAGTGCGCGGTCTTCCACGGTTCGAAGTACGCTTGGTGCGTCCAACTGCGTCCCGGTTCGTCGCGGAAGCTCTCCACCGGTGCGCACACCACGTCCACTGGATCGTTTCCCTTCAATGCGGCCAACGCGTTCTTCAGATGATGAGGGAACCAAGTATCGTCCGGGTCGAGGAAGGCGACGTATTCACCAAGAGCTGCTCGAATGCCCGTGTTCCGCGCAGCGCTCACCCCTTGGTTGTGCGTATGCCGGACCAGTTCCACACGGTGCTGCGGATGCGCGGCCGCGAAGGCTTCTACGATGCTCACAGTGCCGTCTTCCGGTGCATGGTCGTCCACCACGATCACTTCCCACTTGGGGTGTGACTGTGCGGCCACCGAGCGCAAGGCTTCGCCGATGTAGGCGCCCATCTTGTAGGCGGGCATGATCACACTGACGACCGACTCAGCCATGGATGGTCTTGAAGAATCGTTCATTCCCCGCGCGTTTCGCCGCATCGAAGGCGCGGTCGAGATCGGTCCGTGTGCGGTCCGTGGCCCAACGCTCACCTTCGTACATGGCCTCGCTCAATCGCAACCGCACCAAGCGACCAAGGAATCTTGAGAAGGACGGTGGATCCTGCACCCGGTGCACCTTGCTGCCGTGGATGTGCATGAGGAAAGCGCGTGAAAAGGCATGCCCCTCAGCCAAGCGCAAGAGGTATTCGCGTTGGGTGCGCGCACGTCCGATCAGGTGCGTGACCTGCAATTCCGTGAACACGCCTTTGCCCAAGCCCATTTCACACGCCACCCACGAGAACTCGTCGTCGCCGCAGGAGTTCAGCGTGTTGCCCGCACGGTCCAAGCGCTGTTTCAGCGGATCGGCGAGAATGATGGTGCGGTAGCGGTCGGCCACTGCGCGTGAAACGGCCATACCAGCGCCCCAGGGAATGGTGTGGTCCTGGGGATCGTTGGACCAGCGCGACGCCGCAACGGTGCGCAAGGCCAACATTGGGGTGTACGGCATCAGACCAGGTTCGGGTTTCTCCTCGAACTCGGGCTCCAAGCGACCTGCACCGATCACGCCGAGCTGTGGTTCTCGACGCATGATCTCCAGCACGTTCAAGAGGTAGTTCGGCGCCAGCACGTTGTCATCGTCCACGAAGAGGATCACCTCCGAAGTGCTCTCCACGATCCCCCGGATGCGGGCCATGGTGAGGCCCAACCGGTCCTCACGCACCACCCGGGCGCGCGGATGGCGGTCCAACTTCACCGTCTCCACCACGCCGTTGCGCGAGGCGTTGTCCACGATCAGGAGCTCCCATTGGTCCAGGGGGAGGTCCTGGGCCCACAAGGAATCCACCGTCCGGGACAGATGGTCCTGCCGCGGGTCGTGGGTACAGATGATGACAGTGAGTGGTGCGCTCATACGGGGTTCTTCGCGCTCATCGCTGGGTCGTGGTCTTCAGGATCGCTTCTTCAAAATACCCGATCGGATCGGCGGGCAGTGCGGCCAGCAGCTGGGCACGCGCCGCGAGGCCCATGCTTTGCCAGGTGGAACGTTGCTGCCATGCCCGGTCCAAGGTATGATCCAGGGCATCCACGGAAGGGTAAGGCACCAGAAAACCCGTGCGGCCATCGCTGATCAGGTCGCGTGCACCGCCCACATCGGTGGCGATCGCCATGCGCCCGTGCGCCATCGCCTCCTGCAACGCGAGCGATCGCCCCTCCATGCGCGATGCGGATAGAGCCGCATGGTGCTTCGACCAAATGGCGGCTTTATCGCGCACGTGCCCAGCGAAGGACACCTGCTCCAGCCCATGGCGTTGCACCGCGCGCTCGAGCGTGTGGCGCGACGCCCCTTCGCCATAGAAGGTCACCTGAAGCCCACGCTCCCGCCAATGCGGACGGGACAAGACCTCGATCACGAGGTCCTGCCCCTTGTGGTGAGGGGTGAGCGCGCCCACCAACGCCAGTGAAAAGCCACCGGTCTCGCTGGGGTACGGTGGTTGAGGTACCTGCAACTCCACAGGATTGAACACCAGCGACGCATTGGCAAAGGTGGTCGCGAATTCCCGTTCGGTGGCTTCGCGGTTCTGCTGCGAAACGAACCAGACCTGTCGTGCACCGGTGAAGGCCTCCACATAACCCGCCATGGATGCATCCGGTATGGCGAGCCCTTCGATCACCAGTTGTACCACCACCGCATAGGGTACGTTTCGGGTGCGCAAGACCTTGCTCATGCGCAGGAACTTGGGGCAGTACTGGAAGCCCACGGAAAAGACCACGAGGTCCGCGTCGATGGTAGCGAGCAGTTCCGCCTCGTTCGAGATCCGAGCAGCAGGAGCACCATGGACCAATGTGGCCCAAGCCTGTTCCAAGCGGTTGCGGCTGATCGAACGTTCGTAACGCTTCTGGACCTGGACACCCCGCTCCTTCAAACCGGTCACCGCCGGTGGCTCAGGAACATGATCCCAAACGGATGCCGAGACCGTATGCCCACGACGTACCAGCCCAGCAGCAGCCTGGCTCCAGAGCTCTTCACTCCCGCCCCAGGGCACGGTGTCGTTGGTACTGATGAAGGTTAGCCGCATGCGCCTGCCAAAACTAGCGCTTACAAGGTGGACCGTTCCCTAGGTCCCATCGCATCAGAGGCTATCAAGCGCCACGGCGTACCAGAGACTTCAACCTGTCGAACCACGACTTAGGAGCATCCAGCTGTGGAGCTACGCGTTTGTATCCTTTGGCCAAGCGTGTTCCCAGCGCTGGAGCAGCAAGCCGTTCAAGTGTGAGCGCCGATTCGTCCCATGTGCTCTTTTCCATGGATCGGGCGATCCGCTCCACCCAATCAGCGTAGCTCCTGCCGATCGAGTAGCGCTCTTGTACGAGTGCGCGAGCACCCTGTGAACAACGGTGCCAGAGTGGCTCGTCGTTCATCAACTGGACCAAGGAAGTTGCTGCATCGGAAGGCACCGCGTTGGTGATCAACCCTGTCGCTCCATGGTGCACGAGCTCTGGTATTCCGCTATCAATACCGCGGACCACGGGGACAACACCCAACGCCATGGCCTCCAACATGGACACCGGGAGTCCCTCATAGTCCGACATCAGCAACAGCGCTTGGCTACGCTCCAATACCGCTCGAACTTCCGGACCGGCAAGCCTTCCCTTGAACAGGATCCGATCCTCGAAGCCTGCGTTGCGGACCACTTCCTTCGCTTTCGCCTCAGCAGGTCCTTGACCCATCAACACGCATTCGATCCGCTCGTCGCGTTCGCAGGCTTCGATCATCGTGTCCACCACCAAGGACAGCCGCTTCTGCTCTTCAACCATACGGCCGCTGTACACCACCCGGAAAGGCGCAGTAGATGATCGCACCACCGCAGCTGGAACCTCCACACCGTACGGGATCACCTGTGGGGCCTTCGCCAGACCGCGCTTGGAAGCAAGCCCTGCGATGTAGTCCGATACACAGACCATGTTCCCGCCATGCTCTTCCGGCGGAAGCGCTTCAGCGATCTCCCAATAATCAGGATCGTCCGAGTGCATGGTCAACAACCAGGGCAAGCCATGTGCGCCTGCTTCGGCTGCAGCGAAATACATAGCGTTCAGGCATTGCGGCAGGAACACCGCCGGTCTATGTTCTTCGAGGAAACGCAAGGTGCCTCGGATGTCCTCTTGTATGGTGGCACTACGTGGATGAAGTTCCACATGGATCCCCGCCGCGCGCAGCGGCCCTACCAGCGAAGAATGCTCAATGCCATCACCGATATGATGCAACAGCACGACAAGTGGAACACCGTCCGCATTCAATCGGAAGAGCAGGTCCTGCAACCACGTGGTCACCCCGCTGATGTCATTCACCAAGCTGTAATGCGCGAAGGCGATGGGCCTGCTGCTCGCCTTGAGCCTGGCTAGGGCATCGTTCATGACAACTTTCGCCGGATGCGTTGCACCAGTGAGTTGCTCGAATGCCCCTGCCCATTGTGCGCATTCTGCGGTCCCTGAGTGGAAGCAGCGCGCACGGCTTCGAACAGACCGCGTTGCGATTCGCGCACCTCGAGCGGCCCTTTCCGTTCCACCGGCTCCAGGACGGCGCAGGCGAAACCACCCCACATGCTACGTGCCGGTGCGGTATCGTACGCATGTTCGTGGTAGATGCCTGGAATGAAGTCCAAGTCGACCATGTGTACATAAGGCGAAGCGGACCAGGACGCCGTGCGGATGCCTTCACGGCATTCGGGGTTGAAGCTGTCGTGCATGATCACGATGCAGCGGCTCTTCGGCACGAACTTCAAGAAGGTGTCGATGTCCTTGCGCACACCAGCCGTGGAGTGGTCGCCATCGATGAGCACCATGTCGATGTTCACCCCGGCGCTCTCGCATTCGGCAAGAACAGTGGGTAACACTTCACTGGACGGACCGATGCGGTACTGCACATTGGGGAAAAGGCCTGCCAGACGCTCCGGAACGGTGGGGTCGATATCAATGGAATAGACCGACCGCGAGAAATGGGAGATCACCTGGAGCGAACCGCCCTTGTACGTGCCGATCTCCAGCGATACCGATGGTCGGATACGGCGCAGTAGGTCCTGCAACGCGTATCGTTCACAATTGGTCATCTGCCAGTGCAGGGTGAAGGCCGGATCGATGGTCAACGAATCATCCGGTGCGTGGTAGAGGGCAGCTGGGCGAATGGGCATGGTGCGGTGAAAAGTCTTGGAAAGGTAGGAAAACCGCCTTCTTTCAGAGCGCGGAAAGTGCTGCGGAAACGGATGCGAAACCTTGCGCCCTGAGCGTGGCCATCCGCTGCATCATGATCGCACGATCCCACGAGCGCTTCTTCAAGAGGTCAGCGAACACCGCGGGATCGGGGCCTTCTGAGCCGCAGCGGATCAAGTGGTCGCCGATCCCCAGCCGTTCGTACAGGTCGCGCAGTTTGCTGTTAGGCTGGCTGTAGCGTCCAGCGTTCTCGATACCGATGACATTGGCATCGCTCACTTGCAAGGTGAGGATGGACCCGTGGAAACGATCGGTGACCATGAGGTCCAACTCGCGATATCCGTTCAACGCATTGCCCACCACGGTCGCCGGATCCACTGCGTCCGTCACTTGGTTCGGTGGATGCATGTAATCCAACACGTCGTAGCCCGCTTCCTGCAGTGCCTGCCTGACATGTTGCAACAGGCGCTCATCGGCCACAGCCACGCCGGCTTTGGGCAGCGCATCGGCACTACGCCCAGCACCGCCTGGTGGCACAAGGTGCGTGATGTCCATCATCACCGTTGGGTCGGGAATATGCCCCATGCGATCGGCCGGATAGCCCGCATCACGTAGGAGGCCTTCAGCCGTGGAATCCCGGTAGAGCACATGGTCGAACGCTTGCAGGAGCGTAGCCACCTCGCTCAGTTTATCGCGCTCCTTGGGCTGGTCCGTGTAGGGATCGAACGAAACAGCGAGGCCGACCTTCTTCGGACCGCGCAGACCGGGCAGGTAGTAGGCATTGGGAGGATAGTCATCGGCGATGGGTTCCCCGAAGTAGCCATCCAACTGGAAGACCGTATCGCTACCCACAAACACGACATCGTAACCGGCCTGCGTGATCGCTTCCATCACGGCCTTGTGATCGTTGGTGACGCCAAGCCGCGGACCGTGCTTGCACCGTTGCCGTAGGAATCGATCGTAGGCTCGTTCGGTGAGGATGAACTCGTTCTCCACGTCCTTGGCGAAGAGCCCCTTCGCCTTGGTCACCTTGCGATGCCGGGCCTTGAAGGCCTCCGATACCGCCGGCACATGATCGATGATCTCCACCTGCGCCTGCGGGAAGAGCTGGGTCAAGAGGTTGTAGGAACAGTAGGTCTGCAACACCGAACCGATGTTGACCACATGATGGTAGGTGAGCAGTCCGATGCGCATGTTCGCGAAGTGGGCTACTTGAGATGAGCGAGCACGAGCTCGTGAACGACGGTTAGATCGAGGTCCTTTCGCTCCGGGTCGATGCCACCCAGGAATTCCGGGGCCACCACACAAAGGGCCGCGCTGCTCTTCTTGCCGCTACCGATGTCGCGTGTAAGGCCGGTCATGTCCGTCCAGTCGCGGTAGTAGGGATTGGCGGCCACGGCAGCGCCTTGTTGCTCGGGGAAACAATCCTCTGGATGATCCACCCAGAGCTCGGGCAGCAGGGCTTGTGCGGGCGCCTCTTGATGAAGGCTTCGGAAGGGACGTGCCGTAAGCTGGGCTGACTTGGCGGAAGGGTGCGCGTTGAACGCATCGCAGATGCGCGCGGTAAGGGCAGCGGTATCGGCGGCGTTGCGTCCCGCGCCACCGAAGCGTTCATCGTTCAAGAAGATACCCGGCACGTAGTAGTGCGCGAAGGCCTGGCTTTTGGCATGGTCGACACGCCGGGTGGCCGGTAGTTTGGGCACGGCCCGCACGCCTGCAGCGTCGCGGACTTCATGCGCGAAGCGACCCTTGACACGGGTCAGGAAACCACGAGGTGGCGGAGGAGGATCAAGGTGCTGGAGCACGCCGATCTCTTCCAGAATGACATTGAAGTTCAGAGTCTTCTTGAACGGAGCCATACCGTGATCGGAAACCACCATCACATGCTGCGGGCCGAGTTCGTCGAACACGTAACGCAAGGTGTCGTCCAGGTTGCTGTAGAACTGGTTGAGCAGGTAGTGGACCGCCGCATAGGCTTTGCCCTTCGCCATC
>DAOORM010000110.1:0-6900 GCA_035389265.1 Flavobacteriales bacterium
GCGTGTGTGGACCACCGCAGAACCGCGTGATCTGGACCCGCAACTGAAAGTGCTGGCGATGGGCACCTTCGTCACCGCACTGCTGTTCTCGCTGGGCATTATCCTTGCGGTATGATCGCCGCGCGCTGGATCGAGCATACCCTGCAACCCCGGTTCGAGCTGGGCACCTCCAAAGGCGCCATCAACGCGCGCAGCGTCTGGTACCTCTTGGCCTGGCATACTGAGAGGCCTGAATTGGTGGGCATCGGCGAGGCGGCGCTATTCCCCGGCCACAGCAAGGAGTTCCCGGCGGACGTGCGTACTAAACTGGTCGAACTGTGCGCGGATACCCACGAATGGCAACGCCGGCTGACCACCGACCTGGTGGATGTGCCCAGCGTGCGCTTCGCAGTGGAACAGTGCCTTCGCGATCTGGAAGTGAGCGGAACGAAGCAGCTTTTTCCGTCGCCTTTCTTATTGGGACATCAGCACATCCCGATCAATGGCTTGGTGTGGATGGGCGACAAGGCCACGATGAAGCAGCGCATCCGGGAGCAGATCGAGAAGGGTTTCACCACGGTGAAGATGAAGATCGGCGCGATCGGGATCGACGATGAGCTGGAACTGCTCGCTGCGGTCCGTCAGGAATTCGGTCCGAACGAGATCAACCTGCGCGTGGACGCCAACGGTGCGTTCGGTGCGCGCGATGCGATGAACGTGCTCAACAGGCTGGCCGATCTGCAGGTACACAGCATTGAACAACCCGTACACGCCGGCTTGTACGAGGTGATGGCCGAACTCTGCGAACGGTCACCGGTCCCCATCGCGCTGGACGAGGACCTCATCGGCTTGAACACCCGCGATGCGAAGGTGGATCTGCTGGACAACGTGAAGCCGCAGTACGTCGTGATCAAACCAAGCCTGTTAGGCGGTTGGGCGGCCACGCAGGAGTGGATCGACCTGGCGAAAGCCCGGAGCATCGGCTGGTGGATCACCTCGGCCTTGGAAAGCAGCATCGGGCTGAACGCGATCGCACAATACACCGCCACGCTGGGCGTGACCATGCCGCAAGGCCTGGGTACGGGCAGCGTCTACAGCAACAACATCACTTCGCCCCTGCTCGCTGAACACGGCGTGCTCCGGTACCGCCCCGAAGTGGCGTGGGACCTTGGCCTCTTCGCGCAATGAGCGAGCTGGGCCACACTTTCGACCGGCTCACCCTTGATGGTGAACAGCTCACGCGTACCGAAGCCATCGAACGATTCGCGGCATTGACCGATCAACGCTCGGAGGATCGACCTTGGGCCACCGCTGTGGTGAAGACCCTGCTGGACCTTGGCGACACAGCGGGGCTGCACGCCACGACCAGTGGCACGACCGGTCCACCGAAACAGTTCACCATTCCGCGCGCTGATCTGCTCGCCAGCGCGCGCCTCACCGCGGCCACCTTCGGATTGCGCGCTGGTGATCGTGCGCTGCACTGCCTGCCGAGCGATTTCGTGGCGGGCAAACTGATGCTGGTGCGGGGCGCTGTGCTCGGTTTGGATCTGCACGTGATCGATCCGCGCGGCAGCGTGCTGGAACACCTGAGGACACCGGATCGCTTCCGGTTCGCGGCCATGGTACCGCTGCAATTGCTCCGCGCCCTGAAGGAGGACCGTACACGCGTGGAGGACCAGTTCGAGACGATCCTGCTCGGTGGCGGGCCCGTGAGCCAGGCGCTGATCGATGCGGTGCAGGGGCTGCGAACAACGGTACACATCGGTTACGGCAGCACCGAAACAGTGACGCATGTGGCTCTGCGTACCTTGAACGGAGCGCAGCGTGGCGAGGCGTTCAACGCGTTGGGTGAGGTGACCTTCGGCCGTGATCCGCGCGGATGCCTCGTTGTCTACACGCCGCACCTCAGTGTGCCCCAGCATGTGACGAACGATCTGGCCGAGATCATCGACGACACCCATTTCCTCTGGCTTGGGCGATTCGACAACGTGATCCTAAGCGGTGGGAAGAAGATCTTCCCCGAGCAGCTCGAAGCGAAAACCGCTGGCGTGATCCCCTATGCACACTACTTCGCCTCAACGCCCGATGAACGTCTGGGACAAGCGGTATTGCTCGTCCTCGAGTGCCCGAAACCGGAAGCGGAAGTGATGAGCGAGGTGATGCCTGCGCTGATGAGCATACTGCACCCACACGAACTGCCCCGCAAGGTGCGGACCGTACCGATCTTCGAGCGGACCTCTGGCGGCAAAGTGATCCGCAGATGAGCTGGTTCTTCGCCCTGCTCCTCTTCTACGCGTTCGCCTTCGTGATCGTGGTGTGGCCCGTCCACTGGATGTGGCACAACTTCACGCAGGACGGCGAATACGATAAGCGCTTCTATCGCCAGAGTTCCTATTGGAAGCTCTACTTCTGGGTCTTCGGCACCGCGATGCTCATCACCTTCGGGTTGAACATCCTGCGAGGCCTGTAGGAGCGGGTCCTACTTCATGTTGTTCACCGCCTCCTTGTCCAACGGCTCCTCATCGTCGCCGTCCATCGGTTTGGTCACGCTGTAGGCGCGCCACTTCTCCAGCACCGCCTGCATGTCGGCCGGTAGCGGGCTTTCGAAATGCATCCGCTTGCCGGTGATCGGGTGATCGATGTCCAGTGTGCGGGCATGGAGCGCCTGTCGTGGTAGCACCTTGAAACAGTTCTCCACGAACTGCCGGTATTTGGTGAAGGTGGTGCCTTTCAGTACGCGGTCGCCACCATAGGCCGCATCGTTGAAGAGCGGGTGGCCTATCCACTGCATGTGGACCCGGATCTGGTGCGTGCGGCCCGTTTCCAGTTTACACTCCACCAAGGTGATGTACCGGAAACGCTCCAACACCTTCCAGCGCGTGAGCGCATGTTTGCCTTGGTCGCCTTCCGGATACACGAACTGCACCGTGCGATCCTTCACGCTGCGACCGATGTGCCCTTCAATGATGCCTTCATCTTCAGCGAAGTCACCCCACACGAGGGCGTTGTAGCGCCGGTCGCTCGTACGGTCGAAGAACTGACGGGCCAGATGCGTGAGCGCCTCTTCGGTCTTGCCGACCACCATGACCCCGCTGGTATCCTTGTCCAACCGATGCACCAGACCCGGCCGTGGGATCTCCGCACCTGGCGTGCTCGGCAGCTTACCGAAGTGGAACAACAGCGCGTTCACCAAGGTGCCTGTCCAGTTGCCATGGCCAGGATGTACGACCAGACCCGCCTGCTTGTTGATCACCAGGATGTGGTCGTCCTCGTAGAGCACTTCCAACGGGATGTCCTCCGGCAGGATCTCCACTTCGCGCTGCGGATAGGGCAGCACGATGCTGATCTCGTCCCCTGGCTTCACCTTCTGGCTCGGCTTAGCGGCCTTGCCGTTCACCAGCACATTGCCCGCCTTGGCAGCGACCTGGATGCGGTTGCGCGAAGTGTTCGCTAGGCGATCGAACAGGAACTTGTCCAGTCGGATCAGCGACTGCTTGGGGTCGCAAATGATGCGGTGGTGTTCATAGAGCTCCTGCTCTTCACCAGCAATGTCCAGTTCCTGGTCCATCAGTGCTGGACCACCATGCGGCCTTGTGCTTGAACGATACCCTGAGCGTTCAACACGCGCAGGATATAGAGACCATTTGCGATCGACGCCGTGCTGAAGGTGTTCGTTCCGCTCAAGCGTTCACTCCAGACCGACCTGCCCGTGGCATCGATGCATTCGATCGAACCATTCATAGGCATGTCAGCTTCCATCGCGAAGCGCACCAGATCCGATGCGGGGTTCGGGAAAACGACGAGTCCACCGGGTTCCGGGTTGATCTCTTCCACGGAAGCCCACGGATCCACCTCGGAGATCATCACCGGACGCATCATCAGCGACCCATTGAAGCTGCTGTTCTGGAAGCTACCGCCGGTCTTGTAGAAGATCTTCGTGCGGTTGTTGCGGTTGCGGTCGAAGCCCAGGTTCATCTTCACCGCATTGGTCTGCACCCAGCCGATGTAGATGGTGCCTTCCACACGGATGGCGCTGTCCAATGGGTACTCCACGAACTTGTCGATGCCATCCAATCTGTACTCCGGCGAGGAGAAGGAGAAGTTCTGGTGCAGTATCGACTCAGGGGATAGGCTTGTCCATACGGTGAGGAGGAACGAGCCTTGGTCCGGTGCCGCATCCGGCGGCTGGTTGGCCATGGGGTTGAAGTACATCCGCACCGCCCGCAACGAATCGGCTCCGATCAAGTCGTAGCGGTAGGCCAACTTGGCCCCGGAGGTGCTGAGGCTGTATCCCATCTCCGCCGTACCATCATCGTAGGCGTAGTAGTTGCTCAACTCCTGCCGCAGCCGCATGGTGTCGTTGTACTGGTTGATGTCCGGCGTGGCTTGGGCTAGGAAACGCACATCCCAGAACGCTGCGTCCGTGGAAGGCGTGTTGTCGTAAACGAAGTTGTTGGGCGCCGCGTTGATCGGATGCACCGTACTGATGATGGATGCCGCGTTGTTGTTGGGACTTACGCCATTCACGAAGTTGGCGAAGCTTCCGCCGTCCTCGTTCTGGGCCGTCATGCCATACTGGATCAGCCGGTCATTGATGTCCAGGTTGCGGATACGCTCGGTGACCTGCAAAGCCATGGCCGATGCGGGTGCCGCTTGGAAGGCATCGAAGGGTATCGATGTATAGGTCTGTAGGATGCTCGCTTCGGGATAGAGGTAGGCCACATCCACGATGCGCGTATCGTCGAAGGCGCGTTGGCGACCAAGCCGTACGTAGTCCAAGTGCCAGTGGTCGAACGAGCCGCTCAACGATGCATAATTCACGAAGCGGAACTGGAACTGTTCCTTCAGGAAACGCTCCTGTGTGATGGGCACGAGCACTTGCTGGAAGGGAGCTTGGTCCACATAAGGAATGCCCCACACGCGGTACCACGACTGTTCCAATGGTGCATAGAATTCGAGCAGCAGACTGTCTCCGATCTGCGGGAAGGTGTCGCCGCTCAGGCCTTTCGCTTGGTAGAAGAAGCTGAGGTAAATGGAATCGCTCGCCGGGTATTCGAGGTCGATGGGAACGGACGTTAGGTTGTCCGCCCGACCGTAGGCCGTGTAGTTGGCGAAGTCATAGGGCAAACCAGTGCGCGAGAGCCCGTCGAAGGTGGCCACACCGATGGTCGGCGGATCCACCGGATAGGTTCCGTTGATGTACACATCATCATCCTGCCATAGGATGAGCGGGGTGGTCACATCGTTCATCAAGTAAGTTCCACCGGCTGGCGCCACATCGTACACGAGAAGTGAGTCCTGTACGAGGTCGGGGCTTTGTACGAACAAGGTGTCGGGCGGCGGTGCCGTCAACGAATCGCGGATGGCATAGGCCGGCCAGGCCTCCACGATGGACGAGGTGGGTGGGAATACCGAGATGTCGCGCACGGTGACAAGAACACTGGGTAAGGGCGTACGGGTGGTCACCGGGGGATCGCTGGCATCGATCACCGTGCGGAACGTAGTGTCCAGCATGAAGCGCATGTCCGGCTCCGATAAACCGTCCACTTCGAGGTGGTACACCGTGCTCTGCTGGGTGACATCAGCATCCCCTTCACGAGCGTTCAACTTGCGTGTGCGATCCACCGAGAAGTCGTCCATCAGCGGCAGGTCGAGCATCTCGTATTGGTAGTTGAAGTACCGGTTCACGCCGTCATCGATCTTGGTACGGATCTCAGACGAAGGACGCGCTGACAGGGCGTTGAGCACCTCCCCTTGGGGCCGTGCGAGCAGGGCCACGGTCATGCTCCAGAGGAGCAACAGCAGTCTATATCCCATCTTCAAGAGTGTCGGTTCCGGAGTAACGTGAAGGATCATTCCAGCCGTCACTCGGCCGCAGTCCGGTGGTATCGGCCGTGAGCCAGATGTCGATGGCACTGCCCAAAGCGATGCGGTTGTTGGAACTTGCCATTGGCGACTGCCGGTGTACCCTCGCCAACGTGGAATCGGCCGCGGTATTGCAATTGGCGCACTCCACCACCACGCCCAAGTTGAGCGATGCCATGTTCAGCACCATCTGCACCTCGGCATTGGTCAATCCTAGTAGGTCCGGTACGGGTACGCGTTCGCCGCTTTCGCCACTTCCCAACACCAAGGTGATGGATTCACCCCGGCGGATCCGCGATCCCGCTGGCAGCGGCTCCCCTTTGTGCAGTTGGGCTATGACACAATCCACGCAGGGGTCGGGTTTGTATTGAAGCTCCTTCACCTTCAACCCGATGATATCCAGCACCGAGATGGCCTGCCGCTTGGAAAGGTCCACCAGTTTGGGCATATCGATCATCTTCGGCTGGCTGGCATTGATCACCACATACACCTTGCGCCCTGGCTTCACATCCACCCCGGCTTCCGGATCCTGGTCCACGATGCTCCCTTTGGGAAGTTCATCGGAATACACCGAATCAACGACCATCGGGCGTAGTTCGCGACCGGCCAGCATGGCGGTGGCCTCCTCCAATGCCATCCCCTTCAGGTCAGGCACACGTGCGGTGGTGCCATGCAGCGTATAGGTCCGCAACCAGAACCACCCACCGAAAAGGACGACCGCGAGGGCGACGATCGGGAATAGGATGTGCAACAGTCGCTTGGACATGGCGGTTTCGCCCCGGGTCGAGGCGGCGCCAAAGATAGACGGACCGGCGGGCGGCGGTTCCACAAGGACACGTTCACACTTCGGCGACCTGCCGCGCCCGGATCATCGCCGGTCCGGTCCAGCTTTGCGACCATCCCCTTAGACCATGGCACGTCCCCTCATCGCGGTTTTCCGCGGCGGCTACACCGGTGAATCCGTCATCAGCATGCAAAGCGCCCGCACCATGATGGACGCGATCGACGGCACACGTTATGATGCAGCCTATGTCACCGTGGGGCTTGACTCCTGGA
>DAOORM010000111.1:0-6848 GCA_035389265.1 Flavobacteriales bacterium
CTTGAAATACACCGGCTGTGCGCGTGATGTCCTCGCGGGCGACTTCCACGACCTTTTCGGGAACTACCTGAAATATGCCTCGTACATCCTGTTCCTATTACCATTCGTGGCCTTGGATAGCCTGGGGCTGGCCATACTGGCGCAGGTCGTCATCGGAGTCATCGCAGCGGAGGCGCTGGGGCGCTGGACGGAACGCAGCAGTGGGAATGTTGGCCTAGGCCGCTTGGCCATGGCCTTGTTCCTGCTCTGCCCACTGATCCAAACATGGACACTCTCGCTCTACACGGAATACTTCTTCACGTGTGTGGTGATCCTCTTCATCGAGCGGATGGACCGCGAACCGCAACTCGCGCCATCCTTGCTCGCTCTTGGCCTCATCACGCTCTTTGGACGGCCCACGGGCATCTTCTTCGCAGGGCCCGCATTCGTGTGGATCTTTCGCGAGCACCTGCCAACTTCCATCCGCCCATGGCTCTTGCCCCTCACTGGAACTGTGATCATCCTCCTCGCCCTTGGTGTACCAAGGATAGAACACGCACAACTCGCGCCCATCGCCGCTGGCCAAGTGATCGCGGGTGTTGGAGGCGTAGGGGCTGATGATTTCAAAGGCCACACCATCGGAGCTGCCCAACGCTACTTGGTGGATCACGTGGGGTTGACGGAATGGGGTCATATCACCTTACGCAGGCTGACCTCCCTCTTCACCCTCACGCGTCCCTATTTCTCCCTGGCACACAACGCAGTGAACGCGATCTTCTTCGCGCTGTATCCACTCGCCATCATCGGGCTATGGCGTTCATGGGGGCAAACGCGGGTACGTCTCATTCTCGCCTTGATCGTGTTGAATGGCGCGCTCGTGGCACTTACGCACGACGAATGGAGCGGGCGCTTCTTGGTACCCCTACTACCCTGGCTCATCGCGTTGGCCGTACTTGGATTACGGGAGCATCGGGCTCCGAGGGCGCAGGTGTGACCTCGGAGCATGCCGTACGTCCATACGTATGCCCAACCAAAATCATGCGTTCGATCATTCTTCCCATCGGCCTCGTGTTGTCCACCCTGATCCTGGCCCAGGACAAAGGCTTCGTGAGCGGCACCGTCGCGTTCGAAAGTCGGGCCATAGATCCGGACGGCAACGTGCAGGACCGCGCCACTACCACCGGCACCTTCGGGCCTGCGGTCGGGTACAACCTTTCGCCGGCACACGTCATCGGACTAGCCCTCACGTACACCGGTAGTACAGAGGAATACCTGCTCAACATAGGCTTCACCACCGTGGAGGTGTCCGAGAAGCGCTCGCTGACAACGATCGCTCCGTTCTATCGATTCATGAAGGGTATGAATGAGAAGTTCTTCCTCTATGGCCAGCTGAAAGCGGGCATCGGCTTCGGCAAGGAGACCGAGGAAGCGGGCACAAGCACGGATGAAGTGAGGCTGAACACGCTGGACCTGCGCGTTGGTCCCGGTCTGGTGTACCTCTTCGCTGATCGATGGGCCGCCAGTGCGGACTGGGGTGTGCTTGGCTATTCTGGAATGAAGAGCACCCAAGAGCTCGTGTTGGGCGACGTGGTCACCAACACACGCGGGTTCAAGGCCGCTTTGGACCCAGGCCAACTGTCGCTCGCACTGAACTGGTTGTTCTGACCCCCATGAACATCCCATGCGAAGGGCCGATGGATCACCATCGGCCCTTTCTCGTGCATGGCCTCGATCACTTCTCGATCGCGAAACTGATCTTGCAGTTGATGCGGTACTCCACGATCTTTCCTTTCTCCACTACGGCACTTTGGTTGCCGATGTTCACGCTGCGGATGCCACGAACGGTCTTGCTGGCTTCTTTCACGGCATTGGCGGCTGCATCCTCCCAGCTGGTCTTGCTGCTGGCTAGGATCTCGATGACTTTCAGGATGGGCATTGGTCTTCGTTTCTTCTTTTGACAACATCCCTGGCCAACGTCACACCCTAGGGAACGAGAAAGGCGCCACGCGGGCGCCCTTCTCCTGTTCGTTCAGCAAGTGCTCACTCGCTCTTCGCCTCATCACCACCCTCTGCCTTCGGTTCGGCTTTGGTCGCAGTGGTCTTGGCACTCGTGCGGCGCGTGCGGCGGGTCTTCTTCGCTGCACCAGCGCTCTTCTCCTTGGTGTAGGTGGTATTGAAATCCACCAGCTCGATCATGGCCATCTCGGCTGCATCGCCCAAGCGGTTGCCCAACTTGATGATGCGCGTATACCCACCGGGGCGGGTGGCCACTTTCGGTGCCACATCGCGGAACAACGCGGCCGTGGCCTCCTTGTTCTGCAGTTCACTGAAGACCACCCGGCGACTGTGCGTGGTGTCCTCCTTGCTCTTGGTGATCAAGGGCTCAACGTACAAGCGGAGGGCCTTGGCCTTGGCCAATGTGGTCTCGATGCGCTTGTGGTCGATCAACGAGATCGCCAGGTTGCTCAGCAGCGCGTCGCGGTGGGCCTTCTTGCGGCCGAGCGCGTTGTTCTTGTTTCCGTGTCTCATGACAGTATTCCGTTGTCAGTGGTCCGTTGTCAGTGGTTCGCGTGATGCGCCTTCAGACTGCCAACTGCCAACTGGCTGTTTACTCCTTGTCCAGTTTGTACTTGCTCACGTTCATGCCGAAGCTCAGGCCCTTGTTCTCCACCAGGTCCTCCAGCTCGGTCAGGCTCTTCTTCCCGAAGTTGCGGAACTTCAAGAGGTCGTTCTTGTTGAAGGACACCAGGTCACCGAGGGTCTCGATGTCCGCGGCCTTCAAGCAGTTCAGTGCGCGCACGCTCAGGTCCATGTCCACCAACTTGGTCTTCAGGAGCTGGCGCATGTGAAGGCTGGTCTCATCGAACTCCTCCGTCTCCGTGCTCGTGCGCTCTTCGAGATCGAGGCTGATGCGCTCGTCGCTGAAGAGCATGAAGTGATGGATCAGGATCTTCGCCGCCTCTTGCAATGCGTTCTTCGGCGTGATGCTTCCGTCGGTAACGAGCTCGATGTTGAGCTTCTCGTAGTCCGTCTTCTCCTCCACACGCGTGTTCTCCACCGTGTACTTCACGTTCTTGATCGGCGTGAAGATGCTGTCGATGGCGATGGTACCGATGGGCGCGTTCTCCGCCTTGTTCTCGTCGGCAGGAACGTACCCACGTCCTTTGCCTACGGTGAGCTCGACGTGCAGTTTGACGTTCGCCTCCATGTGCGCGATCACAAGCTCCGGGTTCAGGACCTGGAAGCCCGTGGTGTGCTTGCCGATGTCGCCGGCCGTGAAGCTATCCTTGCCCGTGATGGTGAAGGAGACCTTCTCCGTGCTCACATCATCGAGCTGGCGGCGGAAACGCACCTGCTTCAGATTGAGAACGATCTCGGTCATGTCCTCGATAACGCCCTTGATGGTGCTGAACTCGTGGTCAACGCCATCGATGCGTACCGTGGTGATGGCATGTCCTTCGAGGCTGCTGAGCAGGATCCGGCGAAGGGCGTTGCCGATGGTGATGCCATAGCCTGGCTCCAAGGGACGGAACTCGAAGGAACCGCGCTTATCATCGGATTCGATCATCGTGACCTTGTCGGGCCGCTGGAATTCGAGAATGGGCATGTGTGCTTGGTCGTTGTTCGTTGGGTTGATCTGTCCTCCTCCTCTTTGCTCGCCCCGAAGGCTTCTTACTTGCTGTACAATTCCACGATGAGCTGCTCGCGGATGTTCTCCGGGATCTGCGCACGCTCAGGAGCAGCGATGTACTTACCGCTCATGCTCTGGGCGTTCCACTCCAGCCAATCGAAACGACGGTTGCTGACCGAAACACTGTTGGAGATCGTCTCCAAGCTGCGGCTCCGCTCACGCACGGCCACTGTCTGACCGGGGCGCAAGGTGTAGCTCGACACGTTCACCACGGAACCATCCACGGTGATGTGGCCGTGGCTCACCAGCTGGCGGGCTGCACGACGGGTGGGGGCGATGCCCAACCGGAACACCGTGTTGTCCAAACGCGCCTCGCACAACTGCAGCAACACCTCACCGGTGATGCCCTTCTTGCTCGCGGCGGTGTGGAACATCTTCTCGAACTGGCGCTCGAGGATGCCGTAGGTGTACTTGGCCTTCTGCTTTTCGCGCAGCTGACTGCTGTATTCGCTGTCCTTCTTGCGACGGCGAGCATTGGGGCCATGCTGTCCGGGGGCGTGGGGCTTGCGCTCCATCCACTTGTCCGGGCCATAGATCGCCTCTTGGAACTTCCGTGCGATCCGGGTCTTGGGTCCTGTGTAACGTGCCATTCTTCTTTTCTTTTGGGTGCGTCCTCCGCACCAACAACGGAGCGTGCGTCCACACGCTCCTACGGGTTATTAAACGCGGCGCTTCTTAGGTGGACGGCAGCCGTTGTGGGGCATCGGGGTGATGTCGATGATCTCGGTCACTTCGACACCGCTGTTGTGCAGGGCACGGATGGCGCTCTCGCGTCCACCGCCAGGACCTTTCACGAACACCTTCACCTTGCGGAGTCCGAGTTCGTGCGCCTCGCGTGCAGCCTCCTCAGCGCTCAATTGGCCTGCGTACGGCGTGTTCTTCTTGCTGCCGCGGAAACCGTTCTTGCCGGAGGAGGACCAGCTGATCACTTCACCCTTGTTATTGGTGAGGCTGATGATCAGGTTGTTGAACGTGGCTTGGATGTGGGCCTGACCGTAGGCTTCCACCACCACGTTCTTCTTCTTCTTCTTACCGGCGGCTCCGCCGCCCTTGCCTTCTTGCTTTGCCATGTTGCTATCTGTTCGGCCGATGTTCCCACCAGCCTTACGTGGATCTTACTTGGTCGCCTTCTTCTTGTTGGCCACGGTCTTCCGCTTGCCCTTGCGGGTGCGGCTGTTCGTGCGGGTGCGCTGACCACGTACCGGCAGACCGGCACGGTGGCGCGTGCCCCGGTAGCTGCCGATGTCCATCAGACGCTTCACGCTCAACTGCACTTCGCTGCGCAGCGCGCCTTCCACCTTCACGGTGTCGTTGATGTACTGGCGGATCTTGCCCTGCTCATCATCGGTCCACTCCTCCACTTTGGTGTCCGGGTCAACACCGGCCTGCTCCAGGATGTGGAGAGCGGTGCTACGGCCGATGCCATAGATGTAGGTGAGGCCGATGCAGCCCCGCTTGCTCTTTGGTAGGTCTATGCCTGCGATACGTGCCATGCTCGTGCGTTTATCAGCCCTGACGCTGCTTGAACTTCGGGTTCTTCTTGTTGATGATGTACAAACGCCCTTTGCGGCGGACGATCTTGCAATCCGCCGAGCGTGGTTTGAGGGAGGCCCTGACCTTCATGGTTTCCTGGGTATCGTGTCTTAACTCTTGTAACGGAAAGAAATTCGCCCTTTGCTGAGGTCGTACGGGCTCATCTCCACTTTCACTTTATCTCCTGGCAGGATCCGGATGTAGTGCATCCGCATCTTGCCCGAGATGTGGGCGACGATCACGTGACCGTTCTCCAATTCCACGCGGAACATCGCATTGCTCAGCGCCTCCTTGATGACGCCGTCCTGCTCTATGGTTCCCGTTTTACTCATTCGTTCTTTCCTTCTTTCTCTAGATCGACCCGAGGGCCGACGTTATTCTCTTTTCCAGGATGTGCGACTCACATCCTGATCGATCAGACTTTCTGCTCCAGCACATCCTCGATGTACTGGAACGTGGATAGGACCTCTGCTTTGCCGGGGCGTACCACCACGGTGTGTTCGAAATGCGCACTGGGTTTGCCGTCCCGCGATACCACGGTCCAACCATCGTTCAGTTGCTTCACCTCCTTCACACCCATGTTGATCATGGGTTCGATCGCCAGCGCCATGCCGCTTTGCAACCGCACACCGTGACCCCGTTTCCCATAGTTCGGCACTTCGGGCGCTTCGTGGAGCTTACGCCCAACGCCGTGCCCCACCAGCTCACGAACCACACCATAGCCGTTCTTCTCGGCATGGCTCTGGATCGCGTGGCCGATGTCACCGGTACGATTGCTTTCCGCCGCCGCTTGAATGCCCAACTTCAGGCATTCCTGTGTCACCTGCAACAGCTTGCGCGTCGCAGGGGCCACTTCACCCACACAGAACGTGTAAGCGCTGTCGCCATAGAAGCCGTTCATCAGCACCCCGCAATCCACACTGGCCACATCGCCATCCTGCAGTTCACGTGAGCCCGGCAGCCCGTGCACGACCTGTTCATTCACACTGATCAGCAGCGTGCTCGGGCAGCCGTACAGGCCTTTGAAGCCCGGTACACCGCCATGGTCCCGGATGAACTCCTCCGCTAACGCGTCGAGCTTTCCGGTGGTCATGCCCGGTCCGATGTGGCGTGCCACTTCAGCCAAGGTCCTACCAACAAGCAAAGAACTCTCCCTCACCAATGCGACTTCGTCATCGCTAAGGATGATCACGGCTTTACCCATGATCTATCCAGCCATGCCGTAAGCCGCTCCGCTTGAACGACCCTTGATCCGACCCGACTTCATCAGGCCATCATAGTGCCGCATCAACAAATGACTCTCGATCTGCTGCAGCGTGTCCAACAACACGCCCACCATGATCAACAACGATGTACCTCCGAAGAACTGCGCGAAGCCCTGCTTGATGCCCATCATGCCTGCGAAAGCGGGCAGGATCGCCACCAGACCGAGGAAGATCGCACCGGGCAGGGTGATCCGCGAAAGCAGCTCATCGATATGACCTGCGGTGCTCTTACCGGGCTTCACTCCGGGGATGAATCCACCATTACGCTTCATGTCATCCGCCAGCTGGTTCGGGTTCACGGTGATGGCGGTGTAGAAGTACGTGAAGGCCACCACCATCAAGAACAACATGAAGTTGTAGAAGAACCCTTGGCTATTGGA
>DAOORM010000112.1:0-6846 GCA_035389265.1 Flavobacteriales bacterium
CACCAGCACCTTACCCTGCCGAGACCCAGTGGACAGAACCCCTATGGCACCATCGCCACCGCACCTGCGGAACTGCCTGATGGTTATGGCTGGAGCAACGTATGGGGTCAGATGCAGATCACGCATCCAACCTTGCCACCATCGAACCCACCCACCACCTCTCCGGTCATCTCTTCGGCGAGTGCCACGGCAGGTTATGGCTACGGGCTAGGCGGCAACAGCCAAGAGGTGAACCAATACTTCTACCACCCCGACCACCTCGGTAGCGCCACTTACGTCACAGGCAGAGATGGCCGTGTACGCCAGCACATCGAGTACACCGCTTTCGGGGAAACCTTCGTAGAGGAGCATACCAGCAGCGATACCCAGCCCTACCTCTACAACGGCAAGGAACTGGATAGCGAAACGGGCTTGTACTACTACGGGGCGCGGTACTATGACCCTGTAGCAAGCATTTGGGCGAGCGTGGATCCGATGGCGGAGAAGTATGCAGGAATGACACCATTTGCCTATGGTCTCCAAAACCCAATCCGCTACTCTGATCCAGACGGGATGGACGCCCTTGAAACAGTGTCAAATCTTTCAGTAGGATTTGCGGATGCGATGACTTTTGGCCTTACATCAAAATTCAACAAATATGTCATGGGAACAGGTGATTACACAAATACGCAGTCGGATGCATACAAACTTGGTGATGCAATCGGCACTGCTTTCAACGTTGTGCTTAGTGCCGGAGGAAAGGCCGTTGGAGAGAAGGCACTTGGAATTACCATTGAAGCTGCCGCTACCGCAGTGAATGCAGGAATTGAAATGAAGGAAGGAAATTTGAGACCGACCGAATTCATTGTGAACAAGGTTGCAGAGAAAGGTTTTGAGAAGGTGGGTGGATTGGCTGTAAAGGACATAGATGCAGCGAAGATTACGGACTTTGGGAAGAAATTTGTGGAGAAAGCAACGGGTGCTTATGTCGACAAATTTATGAACGGAGTGATGCCTAGTAAGAATGACGACAAAAGAGAGTTTGAAAAGCGATTGAAACAAATTGGGGACCCAACGCCTCCTTCAGTGAGGCCGATTGAATGAAACTTTAAACCTAAGCAGAATCCCCCGCAACCGCGAATCTCCAAAGGAAGCTGGCGCGGATCCCGCTGATGCGGGACAGGTTCTGCGATCCGTGTCCTCTTTCACAAGGTCATGGGACCAACGAAGGATGTGTTGTCTTGATCGACCCCATAGGTAAGAAGAGTGTTGCCCACAACGAAGAACGAACCATCAAACGCAATACATCATGAAGCAATCAAGCATCATTCCCACCATCGCACTCATGGCCGTTCTACTCTCGGCCTGCAAGAAAGAAGGCCCAGCCGGTCCTGCAGGGCCTCCAGGTCCCTCGGGTAACGACAATATCGAGACCTACCACGACGAGACCAATGGCCAGACACCGTTCCCCATCACATGGTCTGGTGGTACAGGTTGGTCTGCGGACCAGCGTTTGATGAGCGTGACCATCCCAGCAGGCCTCGATCCAGGCGATATCATCATCACGGTGGCCCAGTTCCGCGCTTCGGACGTGGATCTTCCGCAGATCCCGGAGCCGATCAGTATCCGTGCGACCAACTTCTTGTCCCTTTCACCCGACAACGTGCCCGGCAGTGGTGATGGTGTGGACATGAGCAATTCTGCAAATGCGGGTTCCGGATGGGACCCTACAGCCACGAATGCGATGTATTTCAGCCGTAGTTCGACCTACACGTGGGATGGTCCCTCCGTTCCTTCTGCAGAAGTGGCGTTGTTCGTGAAACCCACATCCGGTAATCCGGACTTGCTCATGGACGTCAATTTCGGGGTGGGGCAACTCACCGTTATTGTGCAGCGCTTCGAACCTTAGATCAAACCATGGATCCGATCACAGTCAATTTCCGCTCGGCACTCGTTGTGGTCATGCTCGTAGTGGCCAGCGGTCTCCAGGCTCAACCCGACACCCTCCTCACCCTCTGGTCCGAACCTCACTTCAAAGGCACCGCCCAACACTTCACCGAACCGGTCTTGCATCGCATCCTGGCAGGAGACCTACAAGACCATGTGGGATCGTTGGAACTGGCCGCAGGCTACGTGGCCGTATTCAGCGCCGTGGATGAAGGAGGCGCCGGTCCGTTCTTCGTGGTGGCAGGCCCTGCGCGCGAATCGGACATGACCGCCAAGGTCGAGGACGCGCCACCGAAGCGGTTCGTTTCGATCACTCCCGTTGAGCCGGAAGAGGACGATTAGCGGCCGTGAAGTGGCACTGCTCGGTGTAGGAATTACCTCCTACCCGTGTATCGCCTTCATCTTATCCGCAATGTGATCGAACAGGTTCTTCAGCGGCTTCTCCACCATCATCTTGATGAAGGGATTGATGTCGCCATTGAACACCTGCCAGGCTTCGGTAGTACCTGCGGTTTCGTTAAGATGAACATCCAGCGTGAACGGGAACGGACTGCGCTCCGTGGCCTTCATGCGCACATGGTTGGGTTCTGCACCACCGTCGAGCTGTAGCCCGATCGTCGCCGCACCCTGCACCTTGAAGGAGCAGCTTTGCCCGTCGCTCTTCCATTCGCTGATGCGATCCTGGGGCAGCAGTTGCTGGAAGTTGTTCATGTCCTGCAGGAAGGTGTACAAGTCCTGTGCGCCCTTCGCGATCTCCACGTGCTTGCTCTCGATGGTCGTCATGCGTTCTTTTTCTTTTCGAAGCGGTCCCGTTACCCGACGAACGGGCTCTTCGGGTTTACCGCGTTTGGCTCCCCTCTCCTTGGGAGAGGGGTTGGGGGTGAGGCCCCCAATTCGCCGGATCCTTCCGCCATTCGTTCAACGACACCACGTCCTTCTCAGTGATGTAGTCGCTGCGCAGTGCTTGATCCAGCAGCACGCTGTAGTTGGTGAGCGAGTGCAGTTTCACCTTGGCGTCGGTGAAGGCGTCACGAGCTTGATCGAACCCGTAGGTGAAGATCGAGACCATGCCTTTCACCTCCAAACCTGCATCGCGCAAGGCTTGCACGGCATTCAGGCTGCTGCCGCCGGTGCTCACGAGGTCTTCCACCACCACCACGTTACGACCTACGGTGATGTCACCCTCCACTTGGTTCTTCAATCCGTGTTCTTTGCTGCCGCTGCGAACATAGATGAAGGGTAGGCCGAGGTCGTGCGCCACCAACGCGCCGTGTGCGATGCCGCCCGTGGCCACACCGGCGATCATGTCCGGTCGGCCGAACTCGCTGTTCACGATGTGTACGAACTGCTGGCGGATGAAGGTGCGCACAGCCGGGTAGGAGAGGGTTTTGCGGTTGTCGCAGTAGATGGGGCTCTTCCATCCACTGGCCCACGTGAACGGTTTCTGCGGACTAAGTTTGACGGCCTTGATCTGGAGCAGGAACTCCGCAACTTTGAGCGCTGGATCGAGCTGGGAAGACATGCCACGAAAGTACGACGTTTACATCGGTGGGAGGTCCGTGCTGTTCCACGATGGTGCCATTGATCCATCCGGGATCCACGACCGCCGCGTGGTGCACGTGGCCTCCAAGAAAGAGCTGCGCGCGTTGGTGGAGCGCTTGGAGCGAGGGGAGGAGCAAGGTGGTATCACCGTGATCGGTCACGACTTCGATGTGTGGGAGGTTTTTCAGCGTGACCACGAATTCGTCCTCGCTGCGGGCGGATTGGTGATGGATGAAAATGGCCGATTGCTCGCCATCAAACGCCTCGGCAAATGGGACCTTCCGAAAGGCAAGGTGGAGAAGGATGAAGCGGTGGATGTGGGCGCAGTGCGCGAGGTCCAGGAGGAGTGCGGCCTGCAACATGTGGAACTCAAGGAGTTCGTCACCAGCACGTGGCACACCTACGAGCGCAAAGGCAGGCAGCACCTCAAGCGCACCGATTGGTTCCTCATGCGCGCATCTTCCAACGAAGAGCTGACCGCCCAATCCGAAGAGGACATCGAAGAAGTGCGTTGGCTCGACAGCGATGGTCTACGCATGATGGAAGCCGATACCTACCCATCGCTACTGCCTGTGCTGAAAGCTTGGCGCGCCTTGTCCACGTAAAGGTCCCTTCGACCGTGCAACCACGGTCAGGAGTCAAGTGACGCTTTCGTAGTAAAGAAGAGTCGGGTCAATCGTCCCAGACCTTCAACCGGCCGCCCTTCTCCGCTTCGGTCTTGGCTTTGAAGAAGAGTTCGGCGAGTCCCTTGCTGGGCAGTGGTGCCGGTGCACGCGCGAGCACGTAATCGTTCAGGATGAAGTATTGGGGCAGGCTGCGGATGCGCGCATCTTCGCGCACCTGCTGTTCCGCCACCGCGTGCAGCCAGGTCACATGCGCCGAAGCGGGCATGGCCTTCTTGGCCGCTTTGAAATCGTCTAAGGTGCGGTCAAGACCGATCACGACCACCTTCATCGTGCCTTTCCCTTCCTCGGCCAAGTTGATCAAACTGCCGGTCTCGGCAGTGCAATACGTGCACCATCCCGCAGTGAACGCCACACACACCGGTCCCTTGAGGAGCTCGTTCAGGTCCACCGCCTGCCCGCGTTCATCCTCCAAGCGCATCGCCGGAAGTTTCGCGCCTACACGCATGGCGGTGAGGTCCCACACCATGTTGCTGGCGATGATGCGATGCTCCTCTATGGTCGAGTCATCACTCACGCGCCGGAGCAGGTTGACCACCTCGGCGCTGCTCACCAACCTGCTCGAGTGGTTCAAGTAGAGTTGGTCGATCATCACCAGTTCCGCCAACCGGTCATCGCTGCGTAGGAAGTCGTTGCCTTGGAAGAGGGCGCGCAGGGCGAACGGATCACTGGCGGTCATCGCCAAGCGGAGCGAGTCCCCTTTGTAGCGGTAGAGTTGTTCCAAGCCTTCGCCGAATAGCGTACGGATCAGTCGAACGTACTCGGGATCGTCATACCGCACGGGTTCACCTTTCACGAAGGTCTCAAAGAGTTCGCGATCATTCGTTCGTGGTCCCACGTAGAGACCCGCGATACTATGCTCCAGGTAATGGGCGAACCACGGGTCGTTCACCTCGGCGTAGAACTTGCGCAGCTTGATGGCGAAGGTGTCCACGCGGGGCTTCGACAGTTGGGGCGTCACGAACAAGGTGGCCGGACGTGTGGCGCTATCAGGCTTGGCCGAGCCTTCCTTGCGTTGGATGTCCAGCGCTTGCATGCCGGCGGCTTCGTCGGTGGCCAGGTCCTCCGCCACGAACGCATCGATGCGCTCGTTCACATCGGCGGTGAGCGCGTTCACATCCAGGGCATCGATGTCGGTGAAGTCAAGGCCCATGCGCGTGGTGCCGCTGAGGCTGCGTGCCGTACCAAGATCGAACGGGGTCACGTGCAAGGTGCTTCCTGGTCGTACGTAGAAGTCCGCGATGCGCTCGCCGATGCGCAGTTGCACTTTCAAGGTGCCGTTCGCTTCGCCCTCCAGCACAGCGCGACCGGTGGCATCGAGTATCCCACGTTGCACGAGTATGGTGCGGTGCGTGAACAGGTCGGCATAGCGGTAGAGCGATACGATATCGTCGCCAAAACCACGTGCGGTGACATGGATGGTGAAGGTGCCCGCGTGCGCGGAAAAGGAAAGGAGGAAGAGGAGGCCGATCAGCAGCGTTCTCATCGCAGGTGACCGGAGAGGTCCATCGGTACGAACGCGGAAACATCGGCCTTATTGGCGATCAGTTCGCGTACGATGGTGCTGCTGATGTGCGCATGTTCCGAGGCGGAAGGCAGGAAGATGGTCTCCACGCCGGCCAGTTGGCGGTTCATCAAGGCGATGCTGCGCTCGTAACCGTGGTCGGTGCTGTTGCGCAGTCCGCGGACGATGAAACCGGCTCCCACACGTTTGCACAGTTCCACCGTGAGCCCCTCGAACGCGACGGCTTCGATCCGGGGTTCGTTGCGGAACGCCGCGCGGATCCAGGTGAGGCGTTGTTCGTGCTCGAACATCGTCTTCTTCGTGTTGTTCACGCCCATGCCGATGATGATGCGGTCGAAGAGCGGAAGTGCGCGTTGCACGATGCTCACATGGCCCACGGTGATCGGGTCGAAGGTGCCGGGGAAGACAGCGATGGGTCTGCTCATGGGATCTGCGTTCGTGCGTTGCGAAAGTAATGCTGGTGCGCGGGTGACAGCGGGAACGACTGCGCTCCGTGGATGAGGAAAAGGAGCAAGAATGATGCAACGGTGATGCGTGCTGATCAGCGTAGCAACGCTAAGGATCAGCTCAAGCCCCGAAGAAGCTGAAGTGGATCACGCCGTATTTCCGGGTCCGCTGATGACCCGCCACCGCGCTGAGGTCGATCTTCTCGTGGTGTTCGAGGATGAGGATGCCATCCTCGCCCAATAGCCCTGCAGCCCGCACCAGGTCCGGAATGCGCTCCAGGCCTTCGAGGTGGAAGGGTGGGTCGGCGAAGACCACATCGTAGATCCCGCGGTGGCTGTTAAGGAAGGAGAAGACATCGCCCTTCACCATGCGCCATCCGGTCTCGTTCAGTTCGCGCGCGGTACGCTGCATGAAGTTGAAGAGGTCGCGGTCCTGTTCCACGGAGATCGCCTCCACGGCGCCACGCGAAAGGAACTCCAAGGAGATGTTGCCTGTACCGGCGAAGAGGTCGAGCACGCGGATGCCTTCCAGTGGAATACTATGCTGCAACACATTGAACAACCCTTCCTTCGCGAAGTCGGTAGTGGGTCGGGCTTCCATCTCCTGGGGCGGATGAAGCCTGCGGTTCCGGTACTTGCCGCCTACGATACGCATGCGAACTGGTCGAAGGCCGCCAACCAACGGTCCGTTTCCACCCCTGAAGGAATCGGACCGTTGGTTGGC
>DAOORM010000113.1:0-6826 GCA_035389265.1 Flavobacteriales bacterium
CCAGGCGGTGGAAAACGACATGAGCGGGAACATGATCGATGTGTGCCCCGTGGGAGCGCTCACCGACCGCACCTTCCGCTTCTCCAGCCGCGTGTGGTTCACCAATCCGGTGGACGCCCACCGTGAGTGCGGCACCTGTGCGGGCAAGGCCGTGCTGTGGCTGAAAGGCAATGAGGTGCTGCGCGTGACCGGTCGCAAGGACCAATGGGGCGAGGTGGAGGACTTCATCTGCAACACCTGTCGTTTCGACAAGAAGGACCTGAACGCCTGGAAGGTGGAAGGTCCCCGCAAGATCGACCGGCACAGCGTGATCGGCCAGGGGCATTACATGCTTCAGCGCAAGCAGCAGCTGTTGAACGCCCCTGCCCCGAACGTTCCGGAGATCGCCAAACGCAAGGAGCTCAAGGACCGATGATCATCACCGCGATCTTCCTGCTGGTGCTTTTCGTGGTGACACTGACCGTGGCGGCCTACTCCACTTTCGGCGAGCGCAAGGTGGCCGCCTTCATGCAGGACCGTATCGGCCCCAACCGCGCAGGGCCCTTCGGCCTACTGCAACCGGTGGCCGACGGGCTGAAGATGATCATGAAGGAGGACTTCATCCCCGCCATGGCCAACCGCAAGCTCTTCGTGCTGGGCCCGGCCATCGCCATGATGACGGCCCTGCTCACGGGTGTGGTGATCCCCTGGGGCGGCACGCTGACCTTCGGCGATGTGAGCTTCGACCTGCAGGGCACGGACCCGGAGATCGGCATCCTGTACGTGTTCGCCATGGTGAGCATCGGCGTTTATGGCATCATGCTCGGGGGCTGGGCGAGCAACAACAAATTCGCGTTGTTGGGGGCCATCCGCGCGGCCAGCCAGATGGTGAGCTATGAACTGGCGATGGGCCTGAGCATCGTGGCGCTGGTGATGCTGACCGGCACACTGAGCCTGAGCGGCATCGTGGCCTACCAGGTGGAGAACGGCTGGGGCATCATCCACCAGCCTTTGGGCTTCCTGATCTTCATCGTGTGCGCCTTCGCCGAGTGCAACCGGGCACCCTTCGACATGCCCGAGTGCGAGACCGAACTGGTGGGCGGTTACCACACGGAGTTCAGCAGCATGAAGCTCGGGTTCTACCTCTTCGCCGAGTACATCAACATGTTCATGAGCAGTGCCGTGATCGCCACGCTCTATTTCGGTGGAAGCCATGTGCCGGGCCTCTCCTCGTTGGGCCTCGACCCGAACCTGGTGACGGTCATCGGCGCCGCGGCCATGTTCGCGAAGACCTTCTTCTTCATCTTCTTATTCATGTGGGTGCGGTGGTCCATCCCCCGCTTCCGCTTCGACCAGTTGATGAACCTCGGCTGGAAACGCTTGATCCCGTTGGGCATCCTCAACATCGTGGTGACCGGTGGCTTGTATTACCTCATCAACGGCTTTTGAGATGGCCAACGCGCTGCAGCCCCTGACAAGCCGCTCCCGCGTGGTGAGCAACAAGAGGATGACGTTGATGGAGCGCATCTACCTGCCCGCCATCGTGGGTGGACTGATGATCACCATCCGGCACATGTTCCGCACCAAGCGGCCCACCATCCAGTATCCGGAGGAAAAGCGCCCGATGAGCGAAAACTACCGCGGCCAGCATGTGCTCAAGCGCGATGACCAGGGCCGCGAACGATGCACCGCCTGCGGGCTCTGTGCGGTCGCCTGTCCGGCCGAGGCCATCACCATGACCTCCGGCGAGCGCAAGGCGGGCGAGGAAGGCCTGTACCGCGAGGAGAAGTACGCTGTCACCTACGAGATCGACATGCTGCGCTGCATCTTCTGCGGCGATTGTGAGGAGGCCTGTCCGAAGGAGGCCATCTTCCTGACCGACCGTCTGGTGGAGAGCAACTACCTGCGCACACCCTTCGTGTTCAGCAAGGACGAGCTCGTGGAGCCTTTGGACCCCGCCAGACGCGTGGATGTGAGCAAACGACAGACGCCGGAAGTGCTGCGGTTCAAACAGGTGATGAAGGCCGCACACAATCGCTGACCGGGACCATGGCCACTCTCTTCTACATCATCGCCGCGATCAGTGTGATCAGTGCGCTGTTCGTGGTGAGCGCGAAGAACCCGGTGAACAGTGTGATCGCCCTCATCGTGTGTTTCCTGAGCATCGCCGGACATTACATCCTGCTCAATGCACAGTTCCTGGCCATGGTGCACATCATCGTCTACACCGGTGCCATCATGGTGCTTTTCCTGTTCGTGATCATGCTGCTGAACCTGAATCGGGCGAGCGAACCGATGAAGACCTTGGGCACGCGTGTAGCGGCCGTGCTTTCCGGCGGGCTGCTGTTCCTGACCTTGGTGGCCGCCATCCGCAACGGGGTCGGCATCTCACCGGCGAACGACTTCGACCCCGGCATCGGGCTGGTGCGCAGCGTGGGCATGTCCCTCTTCAATGAGTTCCTGCTTCCTTTCGAAGTGAGCAGTGTGCTCTTCCTGAGCGCCATGGTGGGCGTGGTGCTGCTGGCCAAGAAGGAAGGCAGCGCGAGGGCCTCCACAGTGGAAGGCTCCGCCGCCTTGACCGAAAAGGAACTGTGAGCATGGACCAGGACATCATCACTTCGATCCGTGTGATCCCGATGGAGCACTACCTGATGCTGAGCTTCCTGCTGTTCAGCATCGGTGTGGCGGGCGTGGTGTTCCGTCGCAACACCATCATCATCCTGATGTGCCTGGAGTTGATGTTCAACAGCGTGAACCTGCTGTTGACGGCCTTCAGCGCGTACCACAGCGACCCGCGCGCTCAGGTGTTCGTGTTCTTCATCATGCTCGTGGCCGCGGCCGAGGTCACCGTGGGTCTGGCGATCCTGGTGATGATGAAGCGCAATGTGGACAGCGTGGACGTGAACCAACTGAACCGCTTGAAATGGTAGGGCAGGACGTCCTGGTGCTGCTGGTCCCCGCCCTGCCCCTGCTCGGGGCGGTGCTCATCGGCACACTGCGCAAACGGCTCTCCGCGGGCCTTGCCGGCGGACTGGCCACGACCTTTCTTGCGGGTGCTTTTGCCTGCAGCGTGGCGCTCTTCCTCAGCGAGCACACCGAGCTGGGCGGTCGCACGCTGCGGCTTTTCGATTGGATCCACGTGGAGGGCATGATGATCCCCTTCGCCTTCCGGATCGACGCCCTGTCGCTGACCATGATGCTGCTGGTGACCGGCGTGGGCACCTTGATCCATCTGTACTCCATCGGTTACATGCATGCCGATGGCCGGGCAAGCACCTTCTTCGCGCAGCTGAACCTGTTCTGCTTCGCGATGCTCCTGCTGGTGATGGGCTCCAACCTGTTGATCACCTTCATCGGTTGGGAGGGCGTGGGGCTGTGCAGCTACCTGCTGATCGGGTTCTGGTACACCAACCCCGATTACAACTACGCGGCGCGCAAGGCCTTCGTGATCAACCGGATCGGCGACGTGGGGATGGTGCTGGCCATGGCCTTGCTGTTCCAGCAATTCGGCACCTTGGAATATGCGGCCATCGCCGAACAGGCCGGATCGCTGTTGACCGGGAACCACCTGGTGGTGTTGGCCACCCTGCTGCTGTTCGTCGGTGCCATGGGGAAAAGCGCGCAGCTTCCGCTCTTCACCTGGTTGCCCGACGCCATGGCGGGTCCCACGCCCGTCAGCGCCCTCATCCACGCGGCCACCATGGTCACGGCGGGCATCTTCCTGGTGGTGCGCAGTTCAGTGCTCTTCGAACTGGCACCTGTCACCCAGGACGTGATCCTGGCCGTGGGGACCGCCACCGCCCTGCTGGCCGCGAGCATCGGCCTGTTCCAGAACGACATCAAGAAAGTGCTGGCCTATTCCACCGTGAGCCAGTTGGGCTACATGTTCGCCGCACTGGGCATGGGGGCCTATGACGCGGCCATGTTCCATGTGGTGACCCATGCCTTCTTCAAGGCCCTGCTCTTCCTGGGGGCCGGTAGCGTGATCCATGCCTTGGTCGGTGAACAGGACATCCGGCGTATGGGAGGTCTGCGCGGCAGCATCCGCATCACGTACATCACCTTCCTGATCGGCACGCTCGCCATCTCGGGTCTTCCGTTGCTCAGCGGCTTCTTCAGCAAGGACCTCATCCTTGCGCACGCCTACCAATATTCCCCGGTGGTCTTCGCCCTGTTGCTCGGCGGGGCGTTGCTCACCACCTTCTACATGTTCCGCCTCTTCTTCCTCGTGTTCCATGGAAGCTACCGGGGCGGCGCACATCCGCATGAAAGCCCCGCCACGATGACCATTCCCCTGATCATCCTCGCGGTGCTCAGCGTGGTGGGCGGCGTGCTGAACGTACCGCACCTGCTGGGTGGCCATGAGGCGATGAAGCACTACCTGTCCACCGCGGCCCCGGCCCTGGGTGCCTCCGGCCTTCACCTTGCAGCAGCCGTGGAATGGACGCTCATGGGCATCACCACGGCACTGGTGATCGCCACAGTGGCCCTGACCTACCGCCGCTTCGCCATCGCTCCAACTCTGGATGGCGATAGCGCTTCCATGCCGATGCCCAAGCGTCTGTTGGCGGAACGCTGGCGCATCGATGAACTGTATGCCTGGGCGTTCGAGCGTCCATTCGGCTGGTTGAGCACGCAATTCCACGCCGTGGGTGAACAGCGCGTGATGATCCCGTTGATGGTCGGTTTCGGTGCGATCACCCTCCGGCTGGGCGGCTTGGTACGCAGGATCCAGACCGGGAACGCCAGCTTCCACCTGTTGGCCATGTTGGCGGGCATCATCATCTTCCTCATCATCACCTTGTTGAGCAACTGACATGGCCCTGCTCGCGCTCCTGCTCATCCCCTTGCTCACGGCCATGGTGCTGCTGGTGGCCACACCGACGCGTTACGCCAGGGGCATCGCCTTGTTCTCCAGCTTGGTGAGCCTGGCGCTCACGCTTTGGCTGTGGTCGAACTACCAAGGCATACCCTTACAGGCATTGGACGTCGAATGGGCCCCGGCCTGGGGCCTTCGGTTCACACTGGGGTACGACGGGGTGGGCCTGCTGATGCTCCTGCTGACCGCGTTGGTGTATCCCTTCATCATCGGGGCAGGCTATGGTGAACGGCTCCAGCACCCTTCCATGACCAACGCCCTGCTGCTGTTCACCCAGAGCTTCGTCATGGGCGTGTTCACGGCGCAGAACCTGCTGCTGTTCTACATCTTCTACGAACTGGCCCTGTTGCCGGTATTCTTCCTGCTGCTGTACTGGGGCGGTGAACGGCGACGGGCCATCACCGTGCGGTTCTTCATGTACACCCTGCTGGGCGGTCTTTCGCTCCTGTTCGGTGCGGTCTATTGCCTGGTGCAGGTGGAAGGATTCAATGGCGACCTGTCGGCACTGGCCACGCTCGACCTGCCCTATGACACACAGGTCTGGCTGTTCTGGGTGCTGTTCCTGGCATTTGCCATCAAGCTGCCGATCTTTCCCTTCCACGGCTGGCAGCCCGACACGTACACCACCGCACCTGTGCAGGGCACCATGGTGCTCTCTGCCGTGATGCTGAAGATGGGCCTGTATGGCACCATGCGCATCGTGTTCCCGGCCGTGCCGCTCGGTGTTGAACACTGGCGCGACACGGTCATCGTGCTCAGCCTGGTCGGTGCCATCTACGCGGCCGTCATCGCCTTCCGTCAGTCGGACCTTCGCCGCTTGATCGCCTATTCATCCCTCAGCCACGTCGGGGTGTTATGCGCCGGACTGTTCACCTGCAATCGCCTGGGCATGACCGGTTCGCTCTATCAGGCCTTTGCACACGCGGTATTGGCCATCGGCATGCTCTACATCTCCGGCGCGTTGAAGGAGCGCGTGGGGTCGAGCGAGATGGCTGCCATGGGTGGACTGAAGGCCCGCGTACCACGTCTGGCCGTGCTGTTCATGCTGGTGCTCGTCAATGCCATCGGACTGCCGTTCACACAGAGCTTCGTTGGCGAATGGCTCATGTTCGCGGGGCTTTGGCAGGTGAGCACATGGTTGTCGTTGGCGGCGGTATCGACCATCGTGCTGGGTGCCATCTACATGCTATACGCTTATCAGCGGGTGATGCTGGGGACGGACAAATGGGAGATCGAGATGAGCGATGTGAGCCTGCGCGACCACTTGGTATTGGTGCCGCTGGTGACCCTCACCTTCGTGCTCGGCGTGCATCCTCGGCCCATTCTGGACCTCGTGGAGGGGCCCGTACAAGTGCTGCTCACCTCATTCCCATCCCTGAACTGAGATGAGCGCCCTGGTCCTGCTCTCCGTCCTTGGTGTGCTGCTGCTTTACGCAGGCCTCTTCGGAAAACGCACGCTGCTGGCCCCCCTGGGGATCATCGGCCTGCTGGCCACGATGGTCGTCATCCGCTCCGGCTGGATGATGAACGTACCGCTTGTGGGTGCCATGGTGCGCTTCGATCACTTCGGCTCCGTCTTCGGGCAGGCGCTCACGTTGATCACCGTACTGCTGTTCATCTTCGGCATCGATTACTACAGCCGGGTGCGGGAGAACGTGGCCGAACAGTACGCCCTGATCATCTTCTCACTGGTCGGTGCGGTACTGCTGATCAGTTATTCCAATCTGTTGGTACTGTTCCTGGGGATCGAGATCCTGAGCATCCCCTTGTACATCCTCGCGGGTGGCAAGCGGGACAGCTTCCGGAGCGGTGAGGCGGCCTTCAAATACTTCCTGCAGGGATCCTTCGCCTCGGGCTTCTTCCTCATGGGCATCGCACTGCTCTATGGCTCCACTGCATCCCTGGACCTGGCCACGGTTCAGGCTTCGGCAGCCTCTGCGAGCGGGTCGGCCCACATGCTGTACCTCC
>DAOORM010000114.1:0-1608 GCA_035389265.1 Flavobacteriales bacterium
GGTGTAGGGTCCGGTGCCGCCCTCCGCTTCTGCGGTGAAGGTGGCCTGAACGCCTTGGCACAGCGGCGTGATGCCGTTCACGGTCGCGGTCAGTACCGGCGGATCGGTCAGCGTGTAGGTGAGCACGGTGTCGCACGCCTGATCATCGGTGATGGTGACGGCGTAGGTGCCTGCGGCGAGGTCGCTGGCGGTCTCGGTGCTCTGCGCCGGTGTGGTGTTCCACGCATAGGTGAGCGGGTTGGCGGTCGCTACGGCCACGACGATGTTGCCGTCGCTGGTGCCGGTGCAGAGCGGATCGGTGAGGGTAGCGTCGATGGTGTAGGTGGGGCAGCACACCACGGGGTTCACGGTGAAGTCGTAGGTGGCGCTGCAGCCGAGGTCGTCGGTGATGGTGGCGGTCACCGTGGTGGTGTCTGCCGGGGTGAACTCAAGGTCGTTGCCCGTGCCCAAGGCGCCCCAGTCCACATCCACGGTGCCCGTGGTGCCGAGCCAAACGGCGGTGAGGGTGGTGCTTTCCCCGATGCAGATGTCGGCATCGCCGGTCACTTCCATCTCCACCGGCGGCGGGTCCACCAAGGTGAAGGTGACGGTGGTGTCGCAGTTCGCGCCGTTGTCGATCTCCACCACGTAGGTGCCAGCCACGAGGTCATTGATGGTGGGCGTATCGGCCGGGGGCACGGTGTTCCACGCGTAGGTGAAGGTGCCAGCGAGCACAGGGTCCACGGTGATGCTGCCATCGGCGCCGCCGGCACAGCTGATGGTGGTGATGGTGCTATCCACGCCACCGAAGGAGCAACACGGCAAGACCACCACGGTGTCGGTGAGCCAGAGCCCATCGGCGTAGTGGCAATAATCACCCACGGTGAAGGAGTAGGTGCCCGGCTCGGTGATGGTGATCACGGGGCCCAAGGTGCCATCGCTCCACGTGTAGCCTGGGTAGCTGGGTGGTTGGATGATGACGGGGTAGAAGCTGAGGTCGATGGTGATGGGTCCATCGCAAAGGAGGGAATCCGTCCAAGGGATGAAGTCGTACGTGGCGCCATCCTGGTAGATAGGATTGGGCGGTGTGCCCGTCTCCTGCAAGCAGCAGTTGCCGCCATCGGACACGTTGAAGGTACCGAAGAAACAGGCGTACTGCACCTGGTGGCCGTAGAGCGTGGTGCCGGGGCCGAACTGTTCCAGGAAGAACTGCACGATCTGCGGCGCCGAGTTGCCGTTGCTGGTGGTGGTGCTGCAATCGCCCTGCGCTCCGCTGATGCAGTTGACCAAGGGCGGCTGGCCGGGGCCGAGCGGCTCTCCGAGGAAGTTGGCGATGGCGGTGTTGCCCTGCGATTGGTTGAAGGAGGTGATGATGGCAGGATCCACCCCGGTGATGGTGGTGACGAAGGGGTTGATGCCGCAGTTGTTGTTGTAGCCCCCGAAGCCCGCGTAGATCACCTCGGTGATGTTGCCCACGAAGGGCCCCACGAAATTCACCGCCACGGTCTCGTAGGTGCAGATGCCGATCTTCAAGTTGGGGATGTTCTGGTCCACGTTGATGACCATGTCGCCACCGTCGTAGTTGGAGTAGATCATCAGGTTGCCGAGCGGGTCGCACTCGTCGGCGGT
>DAOORM010000114.1:1708-6795 GCA_035389265.1 Flavobacteriales bacterium
ACGAGCGCATGGTGGGCCGCTGGGGCACGACGAATGTAGGGTGCTCCGCCGAGCCTGGGGATGGTGGTGTGACACAACGCTTGGAAGGGAACGGGTGTTCGCCGATCCAAGGGGTGTGTGTAGTTTTCGGCCGATGCGGACCACTCTTCTCCTAGCGGTGCTCCTGTCCATGCCGGCCGCATGGGCGCAGCAAGGCGTGGTGAGCGGCGGTGGCGAGGCGACGGGGGCGGGCGGCAGCCTCAGTTCCAGCACAGGTCAAGTAGGGTACACGGCGGTGCAGGGCATGGGCGGCACCAGCGGCGCCGGCGTGCAGCAGCCCTACGAATACCTGGTGCTGACGGTGGAAACCCCAGCTGCGGACCCCACGGTGCAGGTGGCCCCGAACCCCACCGCGGACGGGGTGCAGCTCACCTTCGAGTCCCTGCCTGACCCCGGTGCCCAGTACCTGGTGCTCGATGCCGCGGGGCAAGCGGTGCGCACGGCCACCATCAGCTCCACCACCGTTCATGTACCACTGGGGGATCTGCCTTCGGCGGTCTACCTGTTGCGCATCACAGGCAGCAGCCCACGCACCTTCCAGCTCATCAAACAATGACCCTCCGCCACCTCTTCTTCGCCACGCTGTCGTGCGCGGCCCTATTCGCTTCGGCCCAAGCCCCGCAGCGCATGACCTTCCAAGCCGTGCTGCGCGACGCCAGCGACAACCTGGTGGTGAGCGGCGCCGTGGGCCTGCGGGCCAGCGTATTGCAAGGCAGCGCTAGCGGCACCGCCGTGTACGTGGAAACGCACAGCACCAGCACCAATGCCAACGGCCTCGCCACCTTGGAGATCGGCGGTGGCACACCGGTCAGCGGCACCTTCAGCGGCATCAACTGGGGCAATGGTCCCTTCTTCCTGAAGACCGAGACCGATCCCAACGGCGCATCGAACTACAGCATCACGGGCGTGAGTCCCTTGCTCAGCGTGCCCTACGCGTTGTTCGCGGCCAACAACAGCGTGGGCCCGGCCGGTCCGCAAGGCCCGCAGGGACCGGTGGGTCCAGAAGGCCCGGGTGCCTGCGAGATCCGCACGGGCGATGGCCGCGTGGTGTTGTGGAACGCCAACACAGCGTACGGTTTCGGCTTCAACGAGACCAGCGGAAGCGGCTGGTATGTGCAGAGCCTCAATGCACCTGTGGTCGCAGCATTGGCCACCGATAGCAACGTGGTGCTGTACACGGCGAATACCGCCTATGGTTTCGGCAAGAACAGCACCAGCGGTAGCGGGTGGTACGTGCAAAGCCTCAATGGTGAGGTGCTGGGTGCGGTGACGGCGAATGCACGCATCGTGCTCTACACAACGAATAGCGCTTACGGTTTCGGCTACGATGACATCAGCGGCAGCGATTGGTACATACAGTCCCTCAACGCCGCGGTCACCGGTCATGTGGTGGCAGGCAACCGTATCGTGCTGTACACCGGTTCCACGGCGTACGGCTTCGGCTACGACGATGTCAGTGGCAGCGATTGGTACGTGCAGTCGCTCAATACGCCGGTGATCGGCGTGGAGGGGTCGCGGTAGTGGGGCATGATCGCCCGCCGCGCGGGTTGGTCCGGCAATGACGAACTTTCGGGCCCGTTGCTTGCAACACCACGGGGAAACAGAACTGAACATGCGCCGCATCCTCCTCCTGACCCTATCCTGCTTGTCCCTGGTCGCGCCTGCACAGATCCCGGATCCCTTGGTCGAACTGGCCGGTACCACCACCCGCGAATGGAGCGTGATCGGAGCCAAGTCGGCCCCGACCAGCGAATGTGTCCCGGGCGAGGCGCGCTACACCTTTCAGCGGAAGCCTGCCCAAGTGGTGGTGAAGGAGTGTGAAGCAGGGGCCATGAAGTCGCGCACCGAAGCGATCACGAACTGGAGCGCCAATGGCAAGAGCGGCATCGCCTTCGGTGGCGCGCGGTACGAGGTGAAGAGCCTGCCACCCACCGCACCCGTGTGCAAGGGCAATACGATCTGCGTGCGCTTGGTCACCGTGCCCGATGGGAAGACGGATGCCACCCGCACCATCTACCTCACTCGCTGATGGAACAGGGCAACACACCGAAGCGGCGTTGGGACCTCAGCAAGGCCGTAGCGCCGCTGCTCACCGTTCTGGGGATATCGGTCGGTGCCTGGCAGTTCAGTAGCCAGATGAGCCACGAGAGCACCATGGAATTCAGTCGCAGCTTATACAACAAGAAGCTGCAGGCCTATGAGGAGGTGGGAAAGGCAGTGGGCGACCTGCTGGTGGTGCCGCACGACGAGCAGTTGTGGATCAGTGCGGACGATACACTCGCCTTCGACAGTTGCTTGGAACGTTTCCGCACGTGCTACTGGAGCGTGCTGCCATTGGTGGAAGACAGCGTGGTGGAGGCTGCGATGATCCAGTTCAAGGACATGGCCCGCTTCTACCGACGCGGCGAGAACGACTACCATGACCTGGCCCGAGAAGGCATGACATTGATGAACGCCTGCAACCGATCGCTGGAAGCACATTGGTCCAAGAAGCACAAGGGTCAGGAGTGAGGTGGGCCAGCGTTGGCCGGCTCGGTTAACGTGGCCTTATGATCGGCCGAACGGGGCGAAGCGCGCAGGTGAGCACGTCCTTGATCATCCCATCACCGCCACCAGCACGCTCCAGCCGCTCAACACCACGGCCAAGCTGATCCAAAGCCTCCGCATGGTGCGTCGGGTGGCTTGCTCCAAAGCGGCCTGTAAGCGTTCTTGGTCTACATCGCGTGTCATACGCATCACCATCCCGATCCCGTGCCGATCCAGCGGCCATGTGGGGATCATGGTCCGATCGCCCCGATCGTGGGTAGGATCTTCCCACTTGCGTCCACGATCATGTGCAGATCCGTGCTTCGGCGGCCTGTGGCATGCCGCTAGGGGAATAGCAGGCATGTACAAGTTCCTGCTACCCCTCACCGCGCTGCTGGTGCTCAGCGGTTGCGTGTCCAAGAAGAAGTTCTCCATGGCCACCGCGCACGTGGAGAAGTTGCGTAACGACAGCCTCGCCTACGAAGAGCAAGTGCGCGGCTTGCGCGCCGAACTCTATGGCATGGCCGGCAACGCACGCATGACGGCCGAGGAACTGGAGGCGCGCAAACGCGAGCTGAAGGCCAAGGACGCCGAACTGCAGGAGAAGGCGCGGCGTATGGATGACCTGGACAGTCGCCTGCAAGCGCAGACCGCCGCCATGACGAGTTTGCGCAAGAAAGTGGCCGATGCGCTCGTCAACTTCAAAGCGGAAGACCTCAGCGTGAGCATGCGCGATGGCAAGGTGTACGTGTCCCTCTCGGAGAAATTGCTCTTCCCCAGCGGAAGCGCGGCGGTGGAGCCCAAAGGCAAGGAAGCCATCACGAAACTCGCCGCAGTGATGAGCAGCAACGCCGACATCGACATGATGGTGGAGGGCCATACCGATAACGTGCCCATCAAGCGCGGTCGCTTCGATGACAACTGGGACCTGAGCACAGCGCGCGCCACCAGTATCGTGCGCATCCTGCTAGGCGCGGGCATGGACCCCGAGCGTGTTACTGCTGCAGGCCGCAGCGAGTTCGCTCCCATCGCACCGAACGATACACCCGAAGGCAAACAACGCAACCGGCGTACGGAGATCATCCTGATCCCTCAGCTGGATGAGTTGTACCGCACCGTCGATCCCTCGCTCACCACACCAAAACCCGCAGCGCCATGACCATGAGCAGACGTGAAGCGAACGAAAAAGCGGGCACCAGCTTGGCTGAACGCACTAGGCGTTCGACACGCTCCATGGCCCATGAACTCCAGGAGCGCCGCGTAGCCCTGATCAGTGAGCTCGTATCCCTGCATCAGCGGGTGGCCTCCATGTTGAAGGTGATCATGCTGCGCGAAGGGCACGATGTGTTGCGCAGTGCATTGGGTCGCCAACATGCCATCGATCTGCACATCGCAGAACGCCTCTTGAACGAAGCCCGGTCGCACGGTATCCGGCCAGGACCCATCGCGCAGGTCGAGGTCACCGCCTTGTTGGAGGAGGTGCGTTACGCCGACCACCACCGCAGTGATCCCGCCGCTAGACCGGCAGCCTTGCAACGGGCGCTTAGTGCGGTTCGGCAACACGCCATCCGGTGCTGGAGCCAGCTGATGGATGCGACCAACGAGAACAGCTTAAGCCGCTTGAAGGACGAAGCGCTAGCCCTGCAATGGATGGAAGCGGACCTCTATCGGTCGCTGGCAACGCTCACCAACAAAGGCGATTGAACGGAAAGCACGACGGGCTGAGCCTCAATGCTCCGCGTTCTCGCCGAGCGTGAAGGAGGCATGTTGCACCGTGCCTGTGGGCCAAGTCCGCTCCTCGAAGTACACACGTCCGTCGGCATTCACCAGCAGCACGGTGCTACATCGTGTGCCGTAGCCCTGGGTGTCAATGAACACGGAGGAGAGGGCGCGCTCCATTGGTGCTGTCAAGCCTGTATCGGGTAGTTGCTCGACTTCCGCTTGCGCGGCATCGGCGAGCAACGCAAAGAGATCCTTGACAAGCGCGCCATCGCTGCTTTCCAAGGCGCGTTCCAACGCCCCCTTCGCGCGTTGCACCTTGGGCCATGGTGTATTCAATAGCGCATTGCTGAGGCCGTGGATGCCGGGTTCCAACGCCACATCGGTGGGTTCGATATTGTTGTGGTAACGCAGGGCATCCAGCGGACCATGCAAGAGGTTGAAGCCTTCGTATGCCGCGGTTTCATCCAACGGTGCCGTGCGCTCCAACGCAGCGCGCACGAGTAGACCACGGGAAGGCCCTTGCTTCGGTGTCCGGCGCAGATCGCGGTGATTCGTGAGCGCGGCGAAGTTGCCTTGGCGCGTAATGCCGAGCCACGTGCCTCCTGCGCGCAGATCGCGTCCGGCGAGCACATGGGGTGCATCGTTCCACCAACTTGCCGGCGCCGTGGGTCGTTCGTGGAACTCGTCGCGGTTGGCGGCGAGCACGAGCGGATAGCGCGGGTGGACGTGATAGGCGAGGGTGATGAGGCACATGCCGCGAAGAGCGAACACAGGGTCTATCGCACCCCATGTTCGACGGC
>DAOORM010000115.1:0-6789 GCA_035389265.1 Flavobacteriales bacterium
TGCTGGAGAACGAGGAGTACGGCTGGTATGTGGGCTGGGTCGAGCGCGGCGGTGGCACCGCTTATTTCGCCATCAACCTGGATATCGGCTCGAACGAGGACGCCCGCAAGCGATACACGGCGACGCATGCCCTGCTGCAGCGAGCAGGCTGGATCGATGCGCAACCCCGATGATCATTCCTTTCGGAAGCGTACCACATCGGTTCGCTTCCCATCTGTGACCCGGACCGCATAACGCCCCGCGATAAGCGCATCCAACGCCACCGGCTTCAAGTCACTGCCGCCAGCGCTCCAGTCGATGTGCTGGACCACTTCGCCCCGCTCGTCGTAGACATCGATCCGCACAGGACCATGCGCCCCCGCTCCTCGACGTTCGACCAGCATTTGTCGGGTCGCTGGAAGTTCAGCGCTCCAACCGTCGTCGGAGATCCTCGACACTTTAGGCCGTGGGTCGATCTCCCGCAGTGAAAGTCGCTGATGTTCGCCGACCTCGATGGGCTCGTGCTGCACGAGTGCTTCATCAACACCCTGTGATGGCAAGGGTTGTGCGGAGGCTAGTCCTACCAGGCCCAACGACCCCACGGCTGTTGCCGCCCATAAAAGCCACTCATTCCGTTGTCTCATCGTCTTTGTGTTCGGTGCCGCAAAGCGACCCAACACATGTGACCCGGAGAACGGTTCTGCGTTACATCATCCGCAGCGCGGAAAGCATGATGTGCACGAAAGCCTGTGGCAACAAATCAGGTCTGCTGTGGGACCAGCATGGCCACCGGCTTGCCTTGGTGCATGAGCAAGACCCCATTCTTCTCCACGCGAGCCTCGCGCGCAACGGCCATGGCCTGGAACAACCGGCTCTCCACCGCACCCATATCGCTACGGTCGCAACCCGAGGGTACCATACCTTGGAATCGGACTTGATCAGGGCCCGTGGTCCAACGCCCGGTGAACGTGCCGCACTTCGAATGGCCCACCAGCTTGCCGTCCTTATCGAACCGGATGGTCAGTGGTGATGCACCCGGATCCAGGTTGTCACCAAAGACCTGCACCACCCGCCACTGACCCAGGAGACGACTGCTGAGCGGAACACCAAGGAACACCACACTACCGAAGACTGTGCAACCGACCAGGAGGCTTGCCAGTGTAGTGGTGAGGCGTGTGATCATGAGGAGGTTCTTGGCCCAGGTTGAAGGTAGCCTTCCTAGAAATAGCCACTGCAGGGATGTTGGCGAACGGTGCGATCGGTGATGAACCGCTTGAAAGTGCGATCGACCGGGGTTCGAAAAGGCTACCTATTTTGCTTCACCAAAAACACCGTGCATGCGTTCGATCATCAGGCTAACGGCCGCCACATCCTTATTCCTCTCCTTCTACGTCGGCCGTGCACAGGATGCGCCTGCTGACACTTCGCAAGCGGCGATGGAAGCGGCGTACCAACTCTTCGCCGACTCCATCGATGCCTCCTACACCTACCAGACCGGATCCATCCCGATCGCCGATGGCGTGGCCACGGTGAACATTCCTGCTGGCTTCAAATTCCTCGACGCCGAACAAAGTCGCACTGTGCTTGTGGACATTTGGGGCAACCCACCCGGCGCAGCGGAGGGCGTGCTCGGCATGATCTTCCAAGAGAACACCGGCGTGTTCGATGACACGTACACCTTCGTACTCGAGTATGACCCTATGGGCTATGTGAGCGATGAGGATGCCGACGACATCAACTATGATGAACTCCTCACAGAACTGCAGACCGACAGCCGCGCAGCCAATGAGGAGCGACGCGCCGCAGGCTACGAGGGTTTGGAACTCGTGGGCTGGGCCTCACCACCTTACTACGACAAGGAGCGCAAGGTGCTGCATTGGGCCAAGGAACTCCATGCGGACTCGGCGGAGGTGAACACGCTCAACTACAATGTCCGCGTTCTAGGCCGAAAAGGTGTCCTTATCTTGAACGCCATCGGCACCATGGATCAGCTGGAAAGCGTGAAAGCGGGCATCCCGTCCGTGCTCAACATCGCCAGCTTCAACGAAGGATACACCTACGGTGAGTTCGACAGCAACGTGGACGAAGTGGCGGCATGGACGGTCGGTGGGCTCGTAGCCGGCAAGGTCTTGGCCAAGGCCGGTATCCTCGCGATCATCCTGAAGAACATCAAGCTCGTGATCATCGCCTTAGGCGCGGCTGGCGCAGCGGCCTTCAAGTTCTTCGGCGGAAAGAAGAAGGCCGAGGACGACCCGAACCCTCCACAAGCCTAAGGTCTTCAGGTCCCAACAGCTGATGCCAGAATTCAAACTGCGGGGCCACGTGGTCGACATCCCTGGCCGGAGGACCTACCCCGGCGAGGTGACGGTCGTCAACGGTCGGATAACGGCGATCGATCCGGTGGAAGGGCCGGTCGAAGGGTACATCCTACCTGGCTTCATCGATGCGCATGTGCATGTGGAAAGCTCCATGCTCATCCCCAGCGAATTCGCGCGGCTGGCGGTGGTGCACGGCACCGTGGCCACCATCAGCGACCCACACGAGATCGGCAATGTGCTTGGTGTGGAAGGCGTGGAGTTCATGATCGCCAACGGAATGGAAGTGCCCTTCCATTTCTTCTTCGGCGCGCCCAGCTGTGTGCCAGCCACCACCTTCGAGACGGCTGGCGCGCGCATCGACGCGGCCGAAGTGGGGCGCTTGCTGGAGCGGCGGGAGATCGTGTACCTCAGTGAGATGATGAATTTCCCCGGCGTGCTAAATAGCGACCCGGACGTGCTCGCGAAGATCGCACACGCCCAACGGTGCGGGAAACCCGTGGATGGTCATGCACCGGGCCTCCGTGGAGATGCGGCCGCACGGTACATCCAGGCCGGCATGAGCACGGACCATGAGTGCTTCACGGCAGAGGAAGCGCTGGAAAAATTGGCGCACGGCATGTGGATCCAGATCCGCGAGGGCAGTGCGGCGAAGAACTTCGAAGCGCTGCATCCGCTCTTGCACGATCACTGGGAACGCATGATGTTCTGCAGCGATGACAAACACCCCGACAGCTTGGTGTTGGGCCATTTGAACACCCTGTGTGCCCGAGCGGTGGCCGCTGGCGTGGACGTGTACAAGGTGCTCCAGGTGGCCTGTCTGAACCCGATCCAGCATTACAAGCTGCCTATTGGCCGCGTGCGCATTGGGGATCCGGCTGATCTGATCGTGGTGGACGACTTGGTGGAGTTCAAGCCTCGGCAGACCTACATCCATGGTCGGCTCGTGGCGGAAAATGGTGTGAGCCACATTGAACGGGTGCCTTCATCCACACCGAACAAGTTCAACTGCTCACCCAAAACACCGGATGACTTCCGGGTGCCTGCTACCGTGGACGACCTGCTCGTGATCGAACCCTACGACGGGCAGTTGATCACGGGTAAAGTGACTATGCGCCCGACCATGCGCGGTGCTGCTTGTGTACCCGACCCGGATCGTGGGCTGTTGAAGATCGCGGTGGTGAACCGGTATGGAGATGCTCCTGTGGCCGTTGGCTGGATCACCAACCTGGGCCTCCACAGAGGTGCCTTGGCCAGCTGCGTGGCTCACGACAGCCACAATATCGTTGCGGTCGGAGCTAACGATGAGGACTTATGCGCCGCTGTGAACGCGGTGATCTCGGCCAAGGGCGGGATCAGCTTGGCCGATGGATGCTTGCAGATGAGCCTGCCGCTTCCTGTGGCCGGGATCATGAGCGACGGCGATGCCTACACGGTGGCGCGCGAGTACAGTGCCATCGACTTAGCCGCCAAGGTGTTGGGCTGCACCATGTCCGCCCCCTTCATGACCTTGTCGTTCATGGCCCTGTTGGTGATCCCCCACCTGAAGATGAGCGACTTGGGCTTGTTCGACGGCGACTCTTTCAGCTTTGTGCGCTGAGTGGCCTCGGCATAGGGCGAAGATCCTACCTTCATCGGCGCATGAAGGCGCCCCATGGACTTCCGATCCTATTCCTGCTCGTAGCCACCGGCTGTAGCACTTCCCGCCACACAGTGGGCGAGGGCCCCTTCCAAAAACGAACGCTTCGACCAGGCTGGCATCTGGACCTCGGCTTGCGTCGGGAACAGACTCCGATACAGCTCTCCCGGATCCCGGATCGACTCACGACCCGTGGCCTAGAACCTGCCATTCCTTCAGGCGAACTGGTCCATGCAGCGCTTGAGCCTATCCCCCTGAATGGCGTTGCCGAAGCGCATTTAGCTCGACCGACAGCGCCCCTGAACTACGTGGTCACCGAGCCGCGTAGCCCCGTTGTTGCGGGCGCTCCCACCCTCCAGCACGCAGGACCTTTAGACGAGCCGAAGCCCCGCTGGAACCCCTTGGCCATCCCCGCCTTCCTCTTGGCCCTCGGCACAGTGGCTTACGCCATCCTAGGCACCAGTGAACTCGTGGTGGTCCTCGCCGTGGTGGCCACCTTGGTACTCGCCGCCATCGCCGTTCGGAAGGGTCGCACCTACGAATGGCGCGGCAAAGGATTCGCGGTCGCAGCGCTCATGATCGGAGCGCTGGCTGGCTTGATCACCCTGGTGGCGCTCTTGGCCAGTTAGACCGCACTCGGCCGAGGTTGGAGTTCTTGGAACCTGGGCACGAGCCCCCCCTTTACTATGGACATATTCTTGGACATAGTGATGGACACTGATTTGGACATTCTCGTGTTCGTGAAATTGTAATCGTTTCATTTACAGTTAAAATAGAAGGACTGATCTTTGGACATCCATGCGTGCCTATCAGGATACCATCACTTGGCTCACGTTCCGGGTCGAACCCCGGAAAGCACCGCCCTCTTTTTGGCTTCAGCTGGGCCAGCTCGACGCCGGTCTCCGACACTTGAACGGGGTGCCCCTCGCCGCCGCGGAGGCACGGTCCGTAGAGCGTGATCTGGTCGTCCGAGGTGTTCAATCCCGCCTGGCCTTGGATGGGGTCATCCTACCCTATGAGGCCATTCGTTCGCATCTCGCGGGCGGATCGAAACCGGGAGCGAGAGTCGCCGGTCGGGCCGAAGTCTTGGGCTTCCTCTCCAGCTTGATCGGCACCGGTACAATGGCTCACCCCCAGTCCACCAATGTGAGTCCGGAAGGCCTCAAGCGCATCCATGCGACCCTTTTCGCTGGCGGCAGTGACCAGGATCGAGCGGGGCATTGGCGGATCATCCCGACCGGTGGACGACCTTGGGAAGGTGTGCCCCATGAGGTGGTCGGACTCTTCTCAGAAGAATTGTGCGACTGGCTAACGAGTGCCGAATTGGCAGCTCCTGCGGTCGATGAGGAGCAGGCTTGGGCGGTGATCCGTATGCTGTTGGCCGAACTCTATCTGTTCTGGATCCGACCCTTCACCACCGGCCATGCACGGGTGGCCGGTGCGTTCGGTGCCCGCCAGCTCCGCAGTGCTGGAATGGGACCCAGCGCGACACATCTTCTCGCCATCGCTTTGCACCGGAACGCGGCGGAGTTCCAACGGCAGCTACAGCATGCCGCCGAGGGCAATGCCGACCCCATGCCCTTCCTGGCTTTCGCGGTGCGCGCCATGAACGAAGTGCTGCATGAAGTGCACGCTCGGGTGCGGGACCTGCAGATGCGCGGCCAGTGGCGCGCCCAACTGTTGGAACTGTTCCAAGATGGGAACGACGAGCCAACGCGCCGCCAGCGGCAGGTCCTCCTGGACCTCGCCAGTGCCGATACCCCGGTCCCGTTGAACGGGATCAGCAAGCTCTCCCCTGCCCTCGCCAAGGTCTACGCTGGTGTTTCGGAGAAGACCCTTCGGCGCGATGTGGACGCCCTGCTGCAGGCGGGCGTGCTTCAACGGGAGCCAGAAGGACTTCTCGTGGACCTCACCAACATCCTGGCCTTCAAGGAGCCAGGTGCTTGAGGAGCGCCTCCGAATAGTCCTCGGCCTGTCGGATCAAGTGACCCGGCGAACCGCCTGCTTCGCGCATAGCCTTCAAGGAGGTGGACCCCGCTGATTTGGAAAGCTTCTGCCCTTGCGCATCCGCCGTCAGCGGGTGGTGGTGGAAGAGGACCGCACCAAAGGCCGGCCTATCCAGTACTTGCGCTAGGTGCAATTGACAAGCCGTGGAGTCCAGGAGATCGGCGCCTCGGATAATCCAGGTGATGCCCATGTCCAGGTCGTCGCTTAACGATGCGATCTGGTAAGCCGGGCGCCCGGTATCCCGTTGTGCGATCACGGGATCAGGGAGTGATGCGGCGAGGTCGACCCGTTCGGTCATGCCGGCGATCTGCTTGACTTCGATAGGGCATGGAACGGGTATGCGCAGGCGCCAGGCCGTGGGCCCTACCTCGCTCGAACCGGACCGGCAGGCATGCGTGTCGTGCGTGAAGCGCTCGAAGTGCTGGCGCGAACAGGCACAGGGATAGAGCACTCCCTTGCCGCGCAGTTCATCGACCAACACAGTATATCGATCCAAGCGGAGTTGCTGCGACCAGCTCGTTCGAAAGTCCTCGACCCCGGATGGACCTACATCCAACGTGACGCCCAGCCAGTCCAGCGACCGGAAGATATCCTCGAGGTACTCCGGGCGGGTGCGCTCGGCGTCGAGGTCATCGATCCGCAACACAACCTTGGAGCCGGTGGCCTTCGCCAACCGATCGGTCAGGAGGAAATTGAACGCATTGCCCGCGTGCAGGAATCCACTGGGCGTTGGGGCGATGCGGGTCTTCTTCATACGCCAGTAGGACCGGTGCCCGGGGTGGGACTCGAACCCACACAGCCCTTACGGACCAAGGGATTTTAAGTCCCTCGTGTCTACCATTTCACCAC
>DAOORM010000116.1:0-6777 GCA_035389265.1 Flavobacteriales bacterium
CATAGATGTGAGGCCCAGCCATTGGATCCCGCCCGCTCACGGCTGCTGATGGATCGTACGGAACGGCAAGTGCCGCCATGCTCCCAATCGACAGCTTCGCAAGCTTCTCGAAGTAGGGCACATCGAAGTGCTCTACCCGATCGTTCATGGTGTGATAGAATGGGTTGGGGTCGCCGGTGAACTCTTCGATCATCAGCACCGCTCCATAGCCAGCGGACCAGAACGATGCGTGATCACTGTACGTGGCCCCTGGCGTGGTCAGCAGCAGATCGATATCGATATCATAACGGTCATGGATGGCGAACATGGTATCCGCGATCGCCATGGAGTTGGCCACAGGACGGGCATGCACGCGCGCCTTCTTGTCACCATTACCATCCCAAGCGATCGCATCCATGTTGACCACCCCAACGATGTTCTCGTCGTTCCCGGCCATGGAGTTCGCGTAGTAGATACTACCGATCTTTCCCTGTTCTTCCTGATCCCAGAGCGCGAACACGATAGTGCGCTCGAAGGGGATGTCCTGCAGGATACGCGCTGCTTCCAACACCGCTGCGCAACCGCTGCCATCATCGTCCGCAGCCGGGGCATTGAACATCCCCGCAGGTAGTGCGTCGTAATGTGCGCAAAGGATCACGATCTCATCGGGGTACAACGATCCTGTCTTGGTCACCAGCACGTTCCTGCCAGTCGCATTGAACGCTTGTGCGGTGGGGGTGTAACCCCATGACGCGAACTTCTGCTCATAGTACTGCTGCGCCACGGCGTTCAGTGGGTTGTCAGAATGCCGGCTGGAGATCGTGACCGCCCCCTCACCCAGGTCGACCGCTACTTCACCGGACATCTGTTCAACGTACAGCAACATCGAATCGGTCCGCACCGAATCGATGATATCGCCGATGATGAGGTGCTGAGCAGGCAGTGCCCAAGAGCACACGATCGCTAGGGAAAACAAGAATGAGCGCATGGGATCTAAGGAACCGGTCAGGAATGGGATCAGGATCAACGGATCACAACGACCCGCTCGATGTAAGAACGACCGCCCGCCTCCACGTGTACCAGGTAGGTTCCTGAGCCTGCCGGAAGGGGTTGCACCCAACTTGGACCGAAGGCACCACGACGCTGAGCCACCAGACTGCCCGCGGCATTGAACACGCGGATCGAGGTCACCCTTTCCGTGATCCCCTCCACGCGGAGTAGACCGTCCTGCACAGGATTCGGGTAGATGCGCACACCCAGTTCTTCCAGATCATCAACACCCGTGGTCAAGTCGAGCACCTCAGCCTCCTTCACCAACACGGGCGATCCATCTTCCGCGCTATACATGGTCCGGAACGCATCGATCTCGGGTGTATTGAAGGCGAACATCTCTTCCATCCAACGCGGAGGTGCGCTTTGGTACCACACCCGGCTTCGCACTGTGATCGCTCCGGTATAACCGTTCAACGCCACGTGGTAGTGCACCATATCCGTACCACTTCCTTCAGAACCACTTTCGTTCCGGTTGAAGTCGACGTCCGAAACAGGCACACCCACCACCAAGGTGGTATCATAGCTCGGGTGTGCAGTCGTGAACCCGAGTGGGGCAAGCCGGTTGTCCTTCAAGGATTCCTTGGCGCGTTCGAGTACGGTGGTCTTGTTGCCGTTCACGTCGGCCATCACCATCTCGTAGATCTGCGCCTGTTCCTCATTGCGGATCACATCATGATGCGGCTCCCAATCGGCATCATGGCCCATCACTTCATAGGTCTCATCCCATCCGCCACTGCGGAACAGGGTATCGCCACTGGCGTTCTCCACCACGAGTTCCACGAACGCGCGTCGCGCAGGATAGCCGCTCGGGAATTTGTGTCCCGCGAGGTTGGTCAGTTTCACCGCGATGAAAGCTGTGTCGGCCGTGCGGTCCACCACTTCGTTCTGCACCAACAAGGTCTGGTTCTGGAGCAATCGCGTAGTGCGTGCGATGGTGCTGTCGAACTGCACCGCATTGGCTGTCAGCAGCAATTCTTGGCGATTGTTCTTGAGCAGGTTCAACATGAAGGTGTTGCCACCGACCAGATCGTGTTTGCCGTAAGGCGTGCGCAGGTATTCCTCCGAGGCGAGGAAATCATACAGTGCGGAGATCACCATGGGCTCATCCACGCGAGGCATATGGCAACCTTGGCAGGTCACCCCACCTTCTGGGTCGATGTCAGGGTTGAACACCGAGTTCAGCCATTCGTGATAGGTGGCCTGCTCCACGAACTTGTCGCCCGTGGCGTTCCCTTCCAGGTCGGCGGTTTCTGTGATCAACGTGTGGCAACCCGCACAAAGACCGGCGTCAGTGATATGCTCACCATACTGGGGTGCATAACCAACAAAGGACTCCATGGGAGCACCGAAGAGGTTCTTTGCATTGATCGGTCCGTAGACCACATCGTTCAGGTCGAACTTCAACGTTCCGGAGAAGAGTTGCCCGATGCTGTCTGCACTTTGCATGTGGCACGAGAGGCAGGAGACGCCGTCCATGGCCACAGGATCAGGCGTCATTTCAGCGATGGAGTAGTGTCCACCGCCGGTCAGGAATTTGTCATAGCGACCCATGGGTGCATGGCATGAGGTGCACTTATCCTCCAGTCCTGCTTGATGTCCGGGGTTCACGGCCACCTCATGACTCACCTTGGCACGCCAGAAAGGATCCTTGGCTGAGTTGGCCATCATGGTGGAGCGCCACGAATCGACCGGGTTCACATCAACCCCAGCGGCGGTGTGGTTGGCCAGAACCGGAGGGATATCATCTAAACCATGGCACCCGTTGCAGGCGCCGCTGCCCATGAAGTAAGTATTGCCATCGATCGGCAGGTCCAGTCCACCTCGGAAACCTTCCAACTCCGTTTCGGAATGGTAGCGGGCGTGGGCTTTGGGCAGATCATCACTTGTCCAAGCCACGAATAGGGTCACGGTGCCAGCTACACCTGCGATGATGGCTGTACGAGCGGGTAAAGATCGCTTCATGCGTCGGGTTCCAATGGGTGCAAAATACGAAGCCTCCGGGTGCCAAGTGGAGGCACACCGGAGGCTATCATTGTAGGGCAGCGGTCAGGCGCCGCGCTGTGCGCTCTTCCGCACGGCAGTGGTCTTTGCCTTGGAAGTGGTCGGCTTCGCAGTGGTGGTGGCCTTCTTGGCTGGCTCCGCTTTCGCCTTCGTGTCGCCTTCTTTAGGAGCTTTGGCCTTGGCGGTCTTATCAGCGGGTTTCTCCTCCGCCTTTTTCTCTTCCTTCTTCTCGAACTCCCCGGCTTTCAACAGCTGTTGATACCAAGCGAAGAGTTTACGGACGTCACTGCCATAGATCCGCTCGCGGTCGTGGGTCGGCAGCGCCTCTCCCAACTTGGCGAACAGCTTGTCCTCGCTTTCCTTCGGATCCAAGCTTTCCTTGCCCTTCTCCACGGCATGCAGCTTTTCGAGCACCTCCTTCAAGGGCACATCATCGCCGGTGGTGAACATGCTGATCTCTTCCAAGGAACTCACCTTGGCGGTCGACGGGACCGGGATACGCTTGCCATCGAGCAAGGATTCGGCTATCACGGCTTGACGGCCTTGTGCGACGACGCGGAACAGGCCGGGCTTGCCGGCGACGGAAATGATCTTGCTGAGGTCCATTCGAGGTTCTTGGTGTGCCAAAGCTAATGAACGTGAAGGCCGTTATCAGGTCTTCTGCTTCTTCTTTCTGGCAGCGGGGAATAGGATGTTGTTCAAGATAAGCCGATACCCCGCCGAGTTCGGATGGAGTCCAAGGTCCGTGGGTGGGTCACCTACCATGTGCTGGTAGTCCTCCGGGTCGTGCCCCCCATAGAAGGTCCATTGCCCCAGACCGAATTCGCCATGGATGTATTTCACGGTGCCTTGCGCCTTGTTCTCTCCCATCACCAGCACGCCGGGTTTCACCAAACTCTTCCGGAAAGCCGTGGTCTGGCCCATGAACCCGCGCACCACCTGTTCGTGGCTTTGGCAAAGCATGGTGGGCACCACGTCCCACTTGGCGCTGAAATCGAATAGGGTGAAGAAATCCCGCGTCTGCCCGATGGTGCCATGGATGTCCGTGGCGTCGATGTTACTGAACTCGTAGGTCATCGGATCGGTCACGAGCCTGAAATCCTTGAACGCGAAAGTGCGGCCGAAGTCGATCTTTTCCTGGGCTTGCGGATCGATGGGGTCGCGATCGAACTCCGGTGTGCAGATGTCCACCCCTTCTGCCGCTAGGGCGATGTCGTAAGAATCAGTACCGGAGCACATGGTGAAGAGGTAACCACCGCCCGAAACGTAGTCGCGGATCCTCGTGGCCACCGCCAATTTCATCTCACTCACCTTGGCGAAACCGAGCGAGGCGGCAACAGCCTCACTTTCCTGCACTTGTGCCTGGTACCATGGCGCGCTGCGGTACATCCGGTAGAACTTGCCGTACTGACCGGTGAAATCCTCGTGGTGCAGGTGCAACCAGTCGTATTGCGGCAGAACCCCGGCGATGATCTGCTGATCATAGATGCGTTCGTACGGGATCTCCGCGTAGGTCATCACCAAGGCCACGGCATCATCCCAGGGCTGGAAGCTCTCCGGCGCATACACGGCGATCTTCGGCGCCTTCTCCAGCTTCACCACCTCCATGTTGGCTTCCGGGTCCGCGATCTCGGCCAGGATGGTAGCAGCCTGTGCGTCGGCGATGACCTGGTAGGTAACACCGCGTATCGTGCACTCCTGCTCCACCTCCTTGTAGTGGTCGATCAAGAAGCTGCCCCCGCGGTAGTTCAATAGCCAATCAATGGAAGCATCCCTTCCTAAAGTCCAGAACGCGATGCCGTAGGCCTTCAGGTGGTTCTGTTGCGAACCATCCATCGGGATCAGCAATTTGGTGGCCGATGCTTGCCATGCGGCGGCCACGACGAACACCGCAACGAGCAGTATGCGCAGGCTAGAACGGTGCCGAGTTGTCGTCGAAGCTGGTATCATCGTTCATCCGGCTGGGCCGTGTGATGGTGCGGAAGGGATTCGGGTCGAACCCATCCGATCCCGTGCCATCACCGCCAAAGTTACCGGAGATGCTCTCCAGATCGGCGAATTTGGCCAGTTCAGGGATGAAACGCAGCCTGACGGTATCTACGGCGCCGTTCCGGTGCTTGGCCACGATCACTTCGCCGATGCCCAATGTGCTGCCGTGCTCGTCCTCGTGGATCTTGTAGTACTCCGGACGGTAAAGGAAGCAAACGATGTCCGCATCCTGCTCGATGGCGCCGGATTCGCGCAGATCGCTCAGCATCGGCCGCTTGTCGCCCCCGCGGGTCTCCACCGCACGGCTCAACTGCGAGAGCGCGATGATCGGGATGTCCAATTCCTTGGCGATGCTCTTGATGGAACGCGAAATGCTGCTGATCTCCTGTTCACGGTTGCCGCCTTTGCTGTCGCCGCCGGCCGTCATCAACTGCAGGTAGTCGATGATGATCAGGTCCACGTTGTGCTGGCTCTTCAAGCGACGGGCCTTGGCGCGCAGCTCGAAGATGTTCAGGCCCGGCGTATCGTCGATGAAGATGGGCGCGTTGGTCAACCGCGCGATATGCTGGTGCAGGATGGTGAATTCGGCATCAGAGAGGTCGCCCTTGCGCAACTTCTCGGAACTGATGCCTGCTTCACTGGCGATCAAACGCGTCACCAGCTGGGTGCTGCTCATCTCCAAACTGAAGACGGCCACTGCCCGCTTGTGCTCCACCGCGATATTGCGCGCCATGCTCAACACGAAGGCGGTCTTCCCCATCGCCGGTCGCGCGGCCACGATCACCATATCACTTCGCTGCCAGCCGGCGGTGAGTTTGTCCAACTGCACGAAGCCCGTAGGGATACCGCTCACCCCACCGGTCTTCGACTTGGCGTTCTCGATCTGCTCGATGGCCCCCTGGATCAGGTCGCTCATCGGCTCGTAGTTGCGCTTCAGGTTGCCGCTTGTGATGGCATAGAGGTCCTGCTCCGCTTTGTCCAACAGATCGAACACGTCAGCGGTGTCGTCGTAGGCATCACGGGTCATCTCCGCGCTGATGCGGATCATCTCGCGCAGGATGTGCTTCTGGCTGATGATACGCGCGTGATACTGCACGTTCGCACTGCTCGCCACTTTGTTGGTGAGCTGGCTGATGTAGAAGGGTCCGCCAACGATATCCAGTTCGCCGCGCTTCTTCAGCTCCTGGGTCACGGTCAGGATGTCGATCGGTTGATCGTTGCGGAAGAGGCTAAGGATGGTGTCGAAGATCTTCTTGTGAGCTTCCACATAGAAGCTGTCCGGCTGCAGGATGTCAATGGCCTCGTTCACGGCGTTGCGCTCGAGCATGAGCGCACCCAGAACCGCTTGCTCCAATTCGGGAGCCTGCGGTGGAAGCTTGCCCGCTTCCAAGGCCGATTCGAGCAAGGATGCCGCTTGCCTGCGGCCGGCGGTGCCGCGCGTGCGGTCCGTTGAACGGGTGTTGGAGAGGTCGGCCATGGACTATGTCGAACGCAGGCGACCCGGTTGCGGCCCGGTAATGATCGGACGGGAGAGCGACAGGATGCGAACGTGGATGGGCGGCAAAAGTAGATCCACTTCGATGCGTTGGCCGGACCGATGTGAACAACTCATACCCACCCCATCAACAGTCCGATCGTGGAGATCATTCCATGTTCCTTCCCCCCCCTGCTACCCAGTACCTTTGGAGCGTGATACGACGCATAAGTCCCATCGTGGTGGCCGGTTGGTGCGCGCTGCAAGGGTTGTCGTGCAAG
>DAOORM010000117.1:0-6711 GCA_035389265.1 Flavobacteriales bacterium
GATCCGAGAGATCGTGCAAGGGCTGATCCGCGAAAGCGAGATCATCGCCAATGCGTACATCAACGGATACCGGTAGAACAGTTGTCGCGTTCGCCCTGCTGAAGGCTGAAGCCCTCAGGTAACGGAGCCCCTCCGCCGTATGGTGGTTGGGGCTTCGTTACGTCAGACCCCTACCATCCGATACCGTAGCACACGCCAACTTGGAAGAACGTGGTGGTGGGCATACTCTCCTCGACCAGGAAGCGGAGGTCCGTGAACGGTTCGCTGCTACCGATGTTCGTACCGACCGCGAAGTAGAGATCAGCATAGCCGCCTTCCAGGACACCGCGATAGCCCAGGCGAAGGCCAGCCGGCAGGGTCATGCCCTTTTCCTCGGTGTTCACTTCACGGGGGAAAGTGGAGAACGCACCCTGGACCTCTTCGAAATAATTGATGCGTTGCGTGATGAACCGCAGGCCGATGGTAGGTCCGAGGTAGATGGACCCGCCATCGTTATCCATCAAGTGGAACTGCGAACGGTACTGTACCCCGAAGTGTTTGACCTTGTCGTAGTAGTACGAGGGACCTGCCAAGGAATTGGTGGAGTATTGTGGCAGGCTATAGTCCTCCGTCCAGTTCATATCCATGGAGAGATCGAGGCCACCGCTCATGCGTTGGTTCAGGTCGAAGTCCCAACCCAGCACCATGTTCAAGGTGCTACCGGTGGTGCTCTTCGTCACCTTCTCGTGCTGGATGCCATACCGGATGCCCATCTGCGAGAAGGCCGCCAGCCCGGGAAGTATCAGGAGTGTGAGGGTGACCATTAAGGTCTTGATGCTTGCGCTCATGGCAGGAAAGAGATATTGAGCATTTCAAGCGCTTGGGACATGGGCACGCCGAAGCCCAGGCCTTCGAGGCCCTTGCCACTGATCTTCAATGTGGCCACACCCACCACCAACCCGTTCTCATCGATCAGCGGACCTCCGCTATTCCCCGGATTGATGCTCACATCGGTCTGAAGCAGGCTGCGGCCTTCGATGTCCCGCCGCCCACTAAGGATCCCTCGTGACACGCTCTGGCTCAACGCCGCTTCCATGGGCGTGCCGATGGCGAAGATCTCCTCCCCCAGCATCAAACCCTTATCATCGCCAAGGCTGAGTGCCGGAAGGTCCGTCGCCTGCACCTTCAGCAACGCCAGATCGAAGTCCCTGTTGGTCTTCACCACTTGTGCATCGAGTGTGAAACCCTGCTCGAACTTCACCTTCACGAGGCTCTCGTCCGCGACCACATGTTGGTTGGTGATCAGGTACCCGTCGTTGGTGATGAGGAATCCACTGCCGTGTCCGTCATCGGTCTGCACCGTCACCACGGCCTTTACCAAGGCCGAAAGCATCTCTTTGCGCCCTTGGAAAACGATCGGGTTCGGCTGCTTGAGTTCCATGAGCTGGCCCTTCGAGCGTGCGAGACCTGAGCCGTAGGCCGCGCTCACTTGCTCAGGCACACCATCCAACTCGGAGAACTTGCGCGCCGCGTGCTGGAATGCGGAACCAAGGGCCATGTCGGCCTGTTGATCGGTGGCGTGATAGGTGGTGCTGGTGGTGCGCTCGAAGAGCACGCTATCCTTGTCCAGCGCGCTCATGAATTGCCAGCGGATGGCCAACTCGATGGGACCGGAACACTTCTTCCGTTGACCTTTCAACTCAGCATGCACACGCTCGACCTTGGGCACGAGCAGGATCTTGGCCCGTTGGATCACTTCATCACCTTTCTGTGTTCCGGCGCGTGCGGTCTTGGCATCCATCCACGATGCCTTCAGGCCCGTGACCACCGACTGTGTAAGTCCCTCGGGGTAGGTCAGGTCGCGGAAGAAACCATCACTCCCGGTCGTGATGCGGGTATTGTCGGCCTTGCCCAGATCGGGTCGATCACCCAAGGCCAGGTTCACCGTACCGATCGGGACCAACTGCCGCTGCACATCTGAGGGGACTTCCTTATACAGGTTAGCCGTGTAGCTCGACGTCGGCATCTCGTACAATGCCGGGTTCTTTCGATCCACGATGTAAGGGATGCCGAGTAGCATGGCGTCGGCGAACAGCACTCCATTGTCCATTTGCGGCCTTACCACGAAGGTGACCGGAGCATAGGCGGTCTTGCGCAGCTCGAAATTCACCTCCTTGCCATCGGCCGGGTCATAGACATACCGGAACGGCGTGGTGCCCCGTTGGTTGCCGTTCACGAAAACCGTGGCTTCAGGAGGGTCAGAGAGTACCTCCATCCCTGGATCCCCGCCATTGAGCATCGAAGCACAGCCCGTTAGGAGCACGACGAACGGGAGAACGAACCCCGCAACAGAATATCTCATGGAGCCAAATTGCGAAAAGAAGGTGAACTAAACTTACCGCATCAACCGACCGCCCATGCACGCTGATGCCGACCTTTCCTTTTGCCACATCGATAAGCCCGGTCCGCTCGACCTAAAGAAGCACCCGACGGACCTACCGGACATCGCCACGAAGAGGGCGCTGAAGGCCTCATTGGAAGCGGACCGTGAGAAGATCGCGGAGTTGCAGGAAACCCTCTATGCCCAAGGCTCGCACGCGCTCTTGCTCATCTTCCAGGCGATGGATGCCGCAGGCAAGGATAGCTGCATCCAGCACGTGCTCAGCGGCGTGAACCCACAGGGCTGCTCGGTCACCTCCTTCAAGGCACCCAGCAGTGAAGAGCTGGCCCACGACTTCCTTTGGCGCCACGCGAAGGCCATTCCGGCGCGCGGCATGATCGGTGTACACAACCGCAGTCACTACGAGGAAGTGCTGGTAGTGAAGGTCCATCCGGAATACCTCGCCGCACAACGCATCCCGGGACTTGACCCCAAGAAAGTGCCACCGAGCTTCTGGGAGGATCGCTATGCGGCCATCCGCAACTTCGAGAGCTACTTGGCCGCGCAAGGGATCGTCATCATGAAATTCTTCCTGCATATGGGCAAAGCCGCGCAAAAGGAACGCTTCCTCGAGCGCATCGAAGACCCGAAGAAGAACTGGAAGTTCAACTTGGGCGATGTGAAGGAGCGCGGTCACTGGGATGCCTACCAGCGCGCCTATGCCGAAGCGATCGGAGCCACTGCTGCACCACATGCACCATGGTACATCGTTCCGGCTGACGACCAATGGGAAACGCGGGCCATCGTGGGGCGCCTTGTACGCGAACGCTTGGAAGATCTCGACCTGCGCACACCCGAATTGGATGACCGGTCGCGTGAAGGACTGAAGACCGCGCGACAGCTCTTGAATGATGAATGATCCAAGACAGCGGCATTATCTTCACACCATGCGTGCGGTACGAACGAAGCGATGGCGGCTGAAGCCGCAAGCCGACGATGCGGCGGTGAACGGATTGGTGAACGACAAATGTCCGCCCGTGGCGGCCCGCCTGCTTGTACAATTGGGCATCACTGCCCCCAGTAGCGCCTCGCTTTACTTCAGGCCCTCTTTGGAACAGTTGCATGACCCCTTCCTCATGGCGGACATGCAGGTGGCCGTGGAACGGATCGAACGGGCGCTGGGTGACAACGAGCGCATCATGATCTACGGCGATTATGATGTGGACGGCACCACGGCCGTGGCCTTGGTCTATTCCTTCTTGCTGCGTTTCACCGGCAACATCACCTTCTACATCCCCGACCGGTATGCCGAAGGCTACGGCATCTCATTCCAAGGCATCGACCACGCCGCTCAGGAGAACGTGGGCCTCATCATCGCCTTGGACTGTGGCATCAAGTCCATCGACAAGGTGGACTATGCCGCAGAGCGTGGCATCGACATGATCATCTGCGATCACCACCGCCCCGGGGATACGCTACCCCGCGCCGTTGCCGTGTTGGATCCGAAACGCGACGACTGTCCGTATCCGTACAAGGAACTGAGTGGCTGCGGCATCGGCTTCAAGCTCGTGCAGGGCTTCGCGCAGCGCAACGGCATCGAACCGAACGAGCTGGAGCCCTTGCTGGACCTGGTGGCGGTGAGCACGGCGTGCGACATCGTTCCGGTAACCGGTGAGAACCGAGTCCTTACCCACTTCGGGCTGAAGCGCGTGAATTTGGAACCACGCCCAGGGATCAAGGCCATGATGCAGATGGCGAATGTGAAGAAGCGACTGGGCGTCACCGAACTGGTCTTCACCATCGGACCACGGATCAACGCTGCGGGGCGGATCGAACATGGCCGCCAAGCTGTGGAGCTGTTGCTGGCCAAGGACCAGAGCCAGGCCGACCACATCGGGTTGCGCGTGGATGGCAACAACACGGCCCGACAGGAGTTGGACAAGGACATCACACGTTCTGCGCTCGACCACATCGAGCGGGACCCGTTCGTACGAGACGCGTGGAGCACCGTGGTCTTCGATGAAAGCTGGCACAAGGGCGTGATCGGCATCGTGGCCTCGCGGCTCATCGAGCAGTACTATAGGCCTACGATCGTGTTGACCGAAAGCCAAGGCAAGGCTGTTGGCAGTGCGCGCAGTGTGAAAGGCTTCGATGTGTACGAGGCCATCAACGCATGCAGCGATCTGTTGGAACAGTTCGGTGGGCACATGTATGCAGCGGGCCTCACCATGCCGCTGGCGAACATCAAAGCCTTCCGTCACCGCTTCGACGAGGTGGTGCGCGCCACCCTGGATCCCGCCTTGCGCACGCCGGAAGAGGAAGTGGACGTGGAAGTAGCCCTCACCGATATCGACGACCGGCTGGCGCGGATCCTTCACTACATGGCGCCGTTCGGACCGGGGAACATGAAGCCCGTATTCCTGACGCGCAACGTGGTCGACACGGGCGGCGCGCGGATCGTGGGTGATGACCACTTGAAGATGACGCTTCGGATGGCCGGCACACAAGGCCCCAGCTTCGACGCCATCGGATTCCGGATGGGCGGCCATTTCGAACGGGTGAAGAGCGGTGAACCCTTCAGCGTGCTTTACACGTTGGAAGAGAACGAATGGAACGGCCGTCGCACCCTACAGCTCAACATCAAGGACATGCGGTCCGAAGTGAGGAATGTGCTGGTGGATGAGGCGGACCCACAAAGCGCCATCGCCACGACATGATGCTGGAGACCAGCGACGAGCACTACATGCGCCAGGCCTTGAAAGAGGCCGAGCAAGCCTTCAAAGCCGACGAGGTGCCTGTTGGGGTGGTGGTGGTCTGCAACGACCGTATCATCGCCAGGGGACATAACCTCACCGAACGGCTCAACGATGTAACGGCCCACGCCGAGATGCAATCGATCACGGCTGCGGCGGAGCACATCGGCGGCAAGTACCTGAAGGATTGCACCCTTTATGTGACTTTGGAACCCTGTGTGATGTGCGCAGGCGCCTTGCATTGGGCGCAGGTGAGCCGGGTGGTGTTCGGTGCGTTTGATGAGAAGGCCGGTTACCGCCGCTTCCGGAACACGGCCGAGGGTAGTTCCTTGCTGCACCCGAAGACGCAGGTCACAGGCGGGGTCCTGGAAGCCGAATGCGCCGATCTCCTGAAGGCCTTCTTCAAACGGAAACGGGCCTTGTAGTGCTAGGACGCGGGACTAGCGGCACGCGTGCTTCTCACCCTGGTCCTTTCTCCGGTCAGGTTCCCCGAACCCTATTCCTCTCCATGGGAAGTATCTTTGTACCGGCCGTCGGCACCAACCTCAGCGCCGTTGGCCCACAACAATGTATCCTCCCGAGCTCGTAGCCCCCATGAAGACGGACCTCGTATCGGCCGGCTTCGAACAATTGCACACCCCTGATCAGGTGGACAAGGCCTTGATGCAACCAGGCACCGTCCTGTGTGTGGTGAACAGCGTATGCGGATGTGCCGCAGGTGCTGCCCGCCCCGGCGCGAAACAAAGCCTGACCGGAGCAAAGCGCCCCGATCACTTGGTGACCGTATTCGCTGGTGTGGACACCGATGCCACCAACCAGGCGCGCAAGCACTTCCTCCCCTATCCACCTAGCAGCCCAGCGATGGCGCTGTTCAAGGATGGCAAGCTGGTACACTTCCTGGAGCGCCACCACATCGAAGGTCGCAGCGCCGAGATGATCGCCGACAATCTGAAGATGGCGTACGACGAGTTCTGCTAACAGGACAATAATACTCGCTTGAAAGCCTCGGCGCCCCCGAGGCTTTCGCATTCTTGTCAGGGATCAAGGACCGTAGCGACAACAAGTAAAACACGACCGTATGCTACGCACCCTACTCATCCTCTTTGGTCTGGCAGAGTTCACCTTGTCCTCTGCACAGACCCTTGTAAGCACCGAGCCGCAGCCTCGGACGGCATTGCTCGAAGAATTCACCGCGATACGCTGTGGGAACTGCCCATCCGCACATGTTGTGGCCAACGCCCTGACCATAACGCATCCCGATGACCTGGTCGTGGTCGGCGTGCATGGCGGTGGTCTGGCGATCCCCATCGGTGCGCAGCCCGACTTCCGCACCACCGACGGCACGGCGCTCTGGAGCCAGTTCAGTGTAGCATTCCAGCCGCAAGGACTCGTGAATCGCGGCTCCTTGTTGGCCACGGCCAATTGGACCAGTGCGGTTCAGAATGTCCTGGCCACACCATCACCGGTGAACCTTGGCGTTGCCACCACGTTCGATGTGGACACACGCCTTCTTACCATCGATCTTGAATTGTACTATACCACAAGGAGCACGCCGGGGACGGACGCCATTTCGGTCCTACTAACCCAGGACCGCATCGT
>DAOORM010000118.1:0-6673 GCA_035389265.1 Flavobacteriales bacterium
CACCAGCATCGCATTCGATGTGTTGGCCACCTACGGTGCCGCATTGGAGGAGTTGGACATCCACATGGCGCTGACGAGCGAGACGGAACTGTCGGCCACCTTCAAGCCAACGACGCCGAGCAACGAACTCCACACCAACTTCAGGCTTGGCCGGAATGGCGAGACCGTTCACCTCTACGCACCGGGAGCGGTCCTGATCGACAGCTTGGCCGTTCTACAGAACTCGCCAGACCACAGCAATGGCCGCTCCACTGACGGCGGCGCGGATGATCGCATCTTCACCACACCCACGCCCGGCACCAGCAACAACGGTTCAACAGCCTACAACGGTTACACGACCGCACCGATCATCGATGCAGCGTCCGCGCTCGCCGCACAGCCGGTCGTGGTCACGATCTACGATACCAACCCGCCACCCAGCACGGTGCGCTTCACACTCGATGGAACCGAACCTGATGCCAGTTCGCCCATCTACAACGGACCGCTCACCATCACCAGTGCATCCGTGTTGAAAGCGCGTGCCTTCAGTCCGGGCAAGGCACCGAGCGTCGTGGCCGCGGCCTCGTACCTCGTGGGCGTACAACACACCACCGCCGTGATCTCCGTGATCACACCGCCCGATGGCCTCGATGGCCCGCAAGGGATCTTCACCAATTGGCAACGCGATGATGAGGTACAAGCGCATGTAGACTTCTTCCGCCCCAGCGGTCAGCTGGTGGTGTCACAGTCCACCGGAATGCAAGTGGATGGTGGTCTAGGTGGCAGTCGCGGCTTCCCGCAGCATTCCTTCCGGCTCGAATTCGACAACGATGCCCTCGGTGATGGACGCGTGAACGTGCCATTGATCCCGGATAGACCTGCACGCACCCGGTATAGCCGCATCTACCTGCGCAACGGTAGCAATCAGTACCAGATCCTGCCGCACAAGGATGCCGTACAAGTGAAGATGATGGCGGGTGAGACCCACAGCTACTACGCTGCATGGACACCGGCCACCGTCTACATCAACGGCGCATACTTCGGGCTGTATGAACTGCGCGAGAAGTTCGATGATGAGTACTTCCGCACCTTGGAGAACGCCGATGCCGATTCCGTGGACCTGCTCTCCTTGAGCGCATGGAACGGCACGGTGCTTCGGCCGACGGAAGGATCCGTAGACCCCTTCTGGCGAGACATTTCCTCATTCTACCTGCTCGATCCGGAACAAGAGGACTTCTGGGAACTGACCGATGCACGCTTCGACCTCACGTGGTATACGGACCATATCATCGGGCAACAATGGATGGGCACACGCGACTGGCCGGGGAACAACATCAAGATCCAGCGATCCAACGCCACCGACTTCAAATGGCGTTTCTGCACCATCGACCTCGAGCTGGCCTTGGCCCCCAATGGCCAGTCCGATGCGGCCTTCGATGCGGTCACCTATACCGCTCAACAACCAACGGATGTCCCCTACACCCGCATCTGGCAGCGCGCGATCGAAAATCCCAGGTTCCACGACCACTTCATCAACCGCTTCGCCGATGTGATGAACAGCGCCTACCTCAATGAGCGCTTGCTGGGTATCGCACAGGATGCCTACGACCTCACACGACCCGAGATGGGGCTGCAATTCCAGCGATGGAGCTCCGCGGACACCACCACCTCCTTGGCCCAGTACGAAGCCAACCATGAAGCCTTCCTGAGCGATCTGGAGCAGCGCACCCCGTTCGTACGCACCCATATCCAGGACTTCTTCGCCTTACCACGTGAGGTGGACGTGACGTTGGACGTGGTGCCGGCTGGCGCAGGAAGGATCCGCATCAGCACGCTGAATCCGGATACCTATCCGTGGGAAGGTGTGTACTTCGACGGTGTACCCATCCGCATCGAAGCCGTGGCGAACCCCGGTTACTTCTTCACGCACTGGACACCGGAGCCGCTCCTCAACAACATGATGGATCCGGTGTTCCTCGATACCCTCACCGCCAACACCGCGTTCTTCCAAGCGAACTTCATCCCGGACCTACCCACGGCCGTGCAGGCGAATGATGCGGCAAGGCTTTCGGTGGCACCCAATCCCACCACCGGCGAACTCACCATCGATACGGCGCTGCTAACCGATGGCGGTGAACTCACCTACACCGTGTTCGACGCGCGCGGCCAGCAGGTGTTGGAAGGAACGTTGACCGGCGCCGGGAGATCGACGATCCAACTACACGGCTTGGTGACAGGACCTTATCAACTACAGGTGACGAACGTATCGGGCCGCCGCGCCAATACCCGCTTCGTGAAATGGTGAGCGCGACATGGAACGGATGACCAAGACCGAACGCTACATCGACCTCAGTTTCCTGGCCGGGCCGCGCTCCCGTTGGAAGGAATTCAAGACGGCGGTGAGCATCGCCCGCGAATTCATCTACGGCTTCAGAAGACTCCACTTCGTGGGTCCCTGCGTCACCTTCTTCGGGAGCGCCCGCTTCAAGGAGGACCATCCCTACTACGAAGCGGCACGAGACCTCGCGCGACGCGTGGGCCGGGTGGGCTTCACTATCATGACCGGTGGCGGGCCCGGCATCATGGAAGCGGCCAACCGGGGCGCACGTGATGTGGGCGCCAGAAGTGTGGGCTGCAACATCGTACTGCCCCACGAACAGTATGCCAACCCCTACCTGGATGAGAGCCTGCTCTTCGACCGTTTCTTCGTTCGCAAGGTGCTGCTGGTCAAATACAGCATCTGCTTCGTGGTGATGCCCGGTGGTGCCGGCACCGTCGATGAGCTCTTCGAGACCATCACCCTGATCCAGACCGGCAAGGTGAAGGACTTCCCCATCCTGCTCTATGGACGTGATTACTGGGCGCCGACATTGGCCCAGATCGATCGCATGGTGCACGAAGGCACCATCGGCCAGAAGGAGCTCCAGTTCGTGACCGTGGTCGATTCCGTGGATGAGGCCACCTCCTTCCTCCAGGAAAAACTGGTGGACATGTGGCAGCGTTCGCAACGGCGCGAAGACCGGCCATCGTGGTGGTTCCTCGAGCGATCTGTTAAGCCCACGTTACCGATCAAAGCCGGGTCAGTAACTGATCGTTAACACCTGATCAAGGGTCACGTAACAGGCCAAGGGGACTTTTGTGGCGCGAACCGATCCATGGTTCGTCACCGCGATGTACCGCAACCTCTTCGTTCTTCCTTTCGTTCTTCTCGGCCTCTTCGCCCTCAGCACTTCCACGCTAGCGCAGAAAGGTACCGTGGCCGGCACCATCACGAGCAACGAAGGTGGCTCCGTGCAGCCCTTGCCCTTCGTGAACGTGGTGTTGAAAGGCACCACCACTGGCGCCACGACCGATCTTGACGGCAAATTCAGCTTCCTAGCCGACCCCGGTACGCACACCCTACAGGTGAGCTTCGTGGGATACGAACCCGCAGAGCGCACCATCGCTGTGGTGGCCGACCAGCGCACCATCGCCGATGTGGAGATGAAGACCCAAGGCATCGAGATGAAGGAGTTCGAAGTGGTGAAGATCGCCGACCGTGAGCGCGAAGGAGTGCTGGTGATGGAACGGAAGGAGACCACGGCCCTGGTGCAGAAGATCGGCGCACAGGAATTGAAGAAGAAAGGCGCCGGCGACGTGGCCGAAGGGGTGCAGAAACTCGTGGGCTTGAGCACGGTGGGTGGTCGTTATGTGGTGGTGCGTGGCCTCACGGACCGCTACAACTCAGCCTACCTCAACGGCATGCCCTTGCCTTCTCCCGACCCCGATATGAAGGTGGCTCCGCTGGACATCTTCCCCACCGACATCGTGGAGAGCATTTCCGTCACCAAGGCCTTCACCCCTGAACTCTATGGCGACTTCTCCGGCGGCGCCGTGGACATCGGCACCAAACGCGCCACGGGTGAGAACATCCTGAAGATCTCGGTAGGCGGTGGCATGAACACCCAGAGCACCTTCCGCGATCACCGCTCCTACAACGGTGGCGGAAACGACTTCTGGGGCCGCGATGATGGCACCCGCACCATCCCTGCAGGTGTGCTCTCCCAGGGCGTGAACCTGAACGGCGAACGTCTGCCCTTCGCGGTGAACTTCAACCCGACCAGCAAGAACGCAGCGCCCGATATGAACTTCGGGATCTTCGGCGGAACGAGCTTCAAACTGGGCAATGATATCATCCTCAACGTGGTGGGCACAGGGAACTACAGGAATGAGAACCGTTACCGCACCGGGCAGCTGCGCATCATCAATACCAGCAATACGCCCTTGGTGGATTACACCATGGAGTCATGGCAGTTCAACACCCAGACCTCGGCACTGGGGTCAGCATCGCTCGATCTTGGCAAGCGGCACCGGGTCGGCGTTACGAGTCTGTGGGTGAACATGAGCAGCGATGAGCATCGCATCAACTACGGTGAGCACTTCGACTACCAGGACAATGTGTTCGCTCGCCGGTACACCTATCGCCAGAACACCATGCTCACCAACCAGGTCTTCGGACGCCATGCGTTCGGTATGCAGGAGCGCCTGTTGGTGGAGTGGAGCGCGGCGATGAGCACCGCCGATGCCGCCGAACCCGATCGCCGCCAGTTGGTGTACCTCTACACACCGGGGGATGATGAGAGCGAGTACCGCTTCAATGCCATCGACCGGCTGGAGAACCACCGCTGGTTCAGCGCGCTTCAAGAAGAAGAGACCACGGCCCGTGCAGGCGTCAGCTACCGCCTGCTGCAACGCGAGACCGCCGAAGGCTTCCAGCCGATCCTCGTGCTGCGCACCGGTGCACAATCCAAGCAGAAATCACGTGACTTCGGGTACGACATCTTCGCGTACAGCTTGCAGGAGCTCAACGCTCAGAACCCGAACGGCGTGGCCTTGAACAACCCGGACCAATACCTGAACAACGAGGCCTACCAGGACCGCACGCTCACCATCGCCAACCTCACCGGCCCCGAAGCCAAGCACACCATCGAGCAATCCGTGAACGCCGCTTACCTGACGGCCGAAGTGGACGTGGTGCCCCAGAAGGTGAAATTGATGGCCGGTGCACGCTTGGAAGAAGGTGACCAACGCATCATCTACCGCAAACAGAGCGACTCGTTCTATCAGGCACGTCGCATCGCGCGCATCCAAAGCACCGACCTGCTGCCGTTCGCCTCGCTGAAGTACGACATCAATAAAAAGGATATAGTTCGCGCCAGCTTCAGCAAGACCATCAGCCGGCCTGGCTTCCGGGAGATGGGCCCCTTCGAATACACCGAGTTCTTCGCAGGCACCAAGAACATCGGCAACCCCGACCTGAAGAACGGCGAGAACTACAACGCCGACCTGCGCTTCGAGCGTTTCTTCGGCGCTGGCGAACTGATCGCCGTGGGTGCCTTCGGGAAGATCCTCGACAACACGATCGAGAAAGTGGCCCTCGCCACCGCCAGCGGCCAGTTGCAGTCCTTCCGCAACACCGGTCGTGCGCAGGTCTATGGTGTGGAGTTCGAAGTGGTCAAGAACATCGGAGCCCTCGTCGGCACGGATAGCACCTTCTGGAACGACCTGAGCGTGGGCATGAACGCATCGTTGTTGCATTCGGAGCTCACCATCGTGGACGCTACCGAAGTCAATGCGAACAGTGCCGAGGTGGTGCTCACCAACCGCTCACGGCCCATGCAGGGAGCTTCGCCCTATCTGGTCAACTTCGACCTGAGCTACAGCCGCGACCTGTGCGAGAACGTGAAGGGAACCTTCACCTTGGCCTACAACGTGTTCGGCAAACGCGTATTCGCGGCCGGTGCCAATGGCCTGGGCGATCAATACGAACTACCGGTGAACACCCTCAACGTGGTAGCCCGTGCTGATATCGGAAAGAAGTGGCAGGCTAACATCACCTGCCGCAACGTGCTCGACGCGCGCATCCAGGTTGAACAAGAGACCCCAGCAGGCACCTCGTTGATCAACGACTACCGCATTGGACCGAGCTTCAGTGCTGGCGTCAGCTACCGCATCTTTTGAGGTCGTACTCCGGTCTGAAGAAGGGCTCAGCTTAACACTGGGCCCTTCTTCATTAACGGAAACGTAATCCACGTGGCATGACACCTTAATGGTGCGACAGGACTTTTGCAGCGTTCAACAAACGAAACCAGAACGGAACCCCATGTATCTCAACCTTACGCTCACCCGGCCCATGCTGCTGGGAACGTTGGCCCTTGTAGCCGCCATGTCCATGTCATCGTGCAAGAAGAAGGAAGGCTGCACTGACCCCACGGCCACGAACTATGATCCCGACGCGGAGAAGGATTGCTGCTGCGAATTCCCTACGCCTGACGTGGAGCAGACCACGACCATCAACGGTGAGACCTACTACGTCCTGAGCGGTACCATCAGCTCCGACCGGACCCTTTCGAACGATCGTCGTCACCTGATCTCCGGTGGCCTTTTCGTAGCGAATGGCGCCACCTTGACGATCGAAGAAGGTGCGCGTATCTACGCGGCCGATGATGCCACCACCCCTTTCCTCAGCGTACAACGCGGTGGACGGATCAACGCGGTGGGCACGGCAGCCAGCCCCATCGTCTTCACCTCCATCAGGACCATCACCGGAGGTGCCGATCGCGGAGCTTGGGGAGGCATAATCCTGAACGGTTTCGCACCCATCAACATCTGCGAAACGTCCGACTGTACTGCAGAAGGTGAAGGTGGAAGCGGC
>DAOORM010000119.1:0-6628 GCA_035389265.1 Flavobacteriales bacterium
CCATCGAAGCAGACCTTTCGGGTGAGTTTCAACCCGCGCATGCGTTGCGCCATCCACGTGGCGAATACACCTCTCGCCATGATCCCGGAGGGGCGGAATACCAGACAGAGCAGCGCGAGCATCAACGCGTTCCACTTCCAGAACCGCATCTTGGGCACCATGGGAAACACCCAAGCGGACGGCATATGTTCGTGGATAGCGCGGCGCGCCTGCGAAAAACCGCGACCGCTTACGAAAGCGACCAACCGCACGCGTGGACTACCAAGTCCATTGAGGTGGTTGACCACATCGGTCACCTGGCTCCAGTAGACCCCGGAAGGCTGATCGTTGTAGGTGAGGTAGAGGATCACCGGATGGATGACAAAGCGTCGAAAACACGTTCGGTGGCGTGGCCATCCCACTTCTCCGGTATGCGCCCCTTCTTGAAAGTGCCAGAGTGGATCCGGTCGATCATGGTCCGCATGGCCTCCACATCGAACGTCATCAGTTCGTTGGTGCCTTCCGTTACTGTGACCGGGCGCTCCGTGTTGGGTCTTACGGTAAGGCAGGGGATGCGGCGGTAGGTGGTCTCTTCCTGGATGCCACCACTATCGGTGATCACAAATGTGCAGGTGGCGATCAACTTCTGGAACGCGAAGTAGTCCATGGGCTCGCCCACATGCAGCCCTCGCACGGCCATGAGCCTGTCATGCAAGCCGAAACGTTTCAAGTTGCCCAGGGTGCGCGGATGCACAGGGAAGACCACGGGATGGTCCTTGGCCACCTGTTCGATCAAGTGTACCAGATCAGCGAGGCGATCCTTGTCGTCCACCGTGGCTGGACGATGGATCGTCATAAGCACCTGACCACCGGAAGCAAGCTCCAACCTCTCCAGCACATCCGACGCTTGAATGCGGTCTTCGAAGGACACCAACGTATCGATCATGGTGTTGCCGGTGAAGTGGATGCGCTCAGGTGCGACACCTTCGGCGAGCAAGTTCTCCGAACCGCTGGGCTCCGTCACCAGAAAAGTCTCGGTTATGCGGTCGGTAAGGATCCGGTTGATCTCTTCGGGCATACCGCGGTCACGGCTGCGCAAGCCGCTTTCCAAGTGGACCAGGTGGATGCCGCATTTGTTGGCGGTGAGCGCTGCGGCCAAGGTGCTATTCACATCACCCACGACCATCATGGCGTCGGGCTTCTCCTGTTGCACGACCTGTTCCAGGCCCAACATGATGTGGGCCATCTGGGCGTTGGGTGTGCCTGGCTGAATGCCGAGCCAGTGATCGGGTACCAAACCGAACTGCTCGAAGAAAACGGTGCTCATGCGGTCGTCGAAGTGCTGACCGGTATGCACGAGCTTCACCTCCCAGTCACCCCGTTGTGCAGCCACGGCCTTCATGCGCGTGACCTTGATGAAATTGGGCCGCGTGCCTACGACCACCAGCATCTTCCTCATCCGATCGATTTGTACGCGAAGATGCGGAGCCTAGCTGGAATGAGGAGGCACGCACACCGTGGCGGCGTTCATTCCTTCTCCTTCAGCCAACTGAACGAACGTGCGAGGAAGTCCGTGGCGGTGAAACCGATCAGGCGATAACACGCGCTGTAGAGCGGCGTGGTGGCCGATGCGGCATCGGGAACGAAGTTCATGGAGAGGGTCTTCTTGAACTCCGCTCGGGCTGCTGTAGGATCGTGCTTGGCCAGCACCCGGATAGCCATGAACAAGACTTGGTCGGCTGCCGCGATCTCGGCCTGGTAGGTGATCGGATCCAAGGTCCGAAGGTGCTCGCGGATGGCACGGCGTAGTTCGATGAAGCGGATCCAGTTATCCCGTTGCCCGGTGCGGCTAATGGAGCCATGACTGCGCTTGAGCACAAGGCTGCTCACATGAGGATCCCAACTGATGGTCGCACCATTCTTCAACATCCGGAACATGAGCTCGTAGTCCTGGCTGCTCACCTGATCCTCCTTCCAACCCTGGACCGCTTCGAGGGCCGATCGCTTGAACAGATTGGCGCTGGTGGTGCCGAGCTGTGTGCGCACCAAGGCCATCCACGCGCTTCCACCCGAGCCCGTGATCTTCTCCTCCCGACCGTCCTCATAGACGTTCAAGAAATCCGACACCACGATATCCGGTGAGCCCTGTGCGCGGGCCAGATCGATCTGCCGGTGCAGTTTATCCGTGAGCACGGCATCGTCCGCATCAAGGAATTGGACATAGTCGCCTGTGGTCTTGGCCAGCCCTTGATTCCTAGCGGCGCAAGCACCACGTCGTGGTCCACTCGTCCACCGGAACCGACCAGGATAGCGACGCTCTAGCTCGTGTAGCCGAGCCTTGGTCCCGTCGGAGGAACCATCGTCTATGGCAAAGACATCCAGGTCCTCGTAGGTCTGCTCCATCACGGATCGTACGGCCACCTCGACGTGGTGCTCCACGTTGTAACAAGGTATGACGACGGCTACGCGCATGGTGACGAAGGTTCAAAGTACGCCCCTATGGCCCAGCCAGGCAAGCCGAGCGGCCGATGATGTCCGTTTCTACGTACCACTACCGTGTACCTCGAGTATGCGATCAACGAGCGCGTGGAAGGTAGAGCGGGCCTCGAATCCTTCGGACCATACCATCCGCACACCAGCGCGGAAATCGGCACTGGCCATCGGGCTTTGCCTGAAGTCATCCAGTAGCGCAGCCACTTGCTCTGGTGCCGGATCCTGGGCGAGCAAGATGCCCGTTCGGTCGTTCACCAACTCGCGCACTCCACCTGAATCCGCTGCGATCACCGGTATCCCAAAGCTTGTTGCTTCTTGGATCGCCACCGCAACTCCACCTTCGAGGCGTGCCAGATGAACGAAGACATCCACCGGTGTGCGCTGGTACCACTCCATGATGGCATTGTTCTGCATCATGCCATGGAAGGTCACGGAAATGTGCTCCGGTAATCGCTCAGCGGCGAGCCTCACTTCCTCCTCCTGCTCACCGCCTCCGAAGTGATCCCATCGCACCGGAGTGCGCACTAGTGCAAGTGCCTCCACCAACAACAGCAACCGTTTCCGAGGAATGATGAACGAGCAGCTGGCGATGCGCAAGGGACCCGTCGGGTCGTGCGGTGCGAGGCCATGATCCGATGTACCCAGGCGAGCCAGCGTGAACTGTTCGGTGCGTGCCGAATGCATGCGATGCAGGTGCTCCATCCCTGTGCGGGAGGCGCAATAGACCCGCTCCACGTGCTTCAATTGGAAGCTCCTGAAAGGGATCCATCCGTTAGTGTTCTGCTCCTCGTAGATATCGAAGCCATGCGCCCTGCTGAAGAAACGCAGGTTCGGCATGCGTTGACGTACGACGCCCAACACCGTGGCCCAGTCGTGTGTCCAGTAAGAGTACACGACTACCCGTGCTGGATCATAGTCCGGCATGAGCGTGTCCTGTAGAACATCGGCGCGGCGAATGATCTGGGCCATGCGCGCCCGCAAATACGACCATTGCTGCCGAAGCGCACTGAACGATGGTGCATCCTTACAAAGCGATGCGATGAGCAGACGGACCACGTTCGCATACCGCAACAACAAGATCGGACCAGCGCTCTTGAAAGGATCCTTCACTGGCTGCCGCACTTCGGCGTTCGACGGCATCGGGCGGAGCGCCCCTTCGGCATGCTCAGGGAAGATCAGGACCCGTTCGAAGCGCTCGCACAACACCGGCAGTTCGTTCTCCAGGAACGCTTCGCGGAAGCCGTGCGGAAAACGCGTGGTGAACAGCCAAAGCTCCTTCTTCATCGCACACTTCGCTGGCCACGGGAGAGTGTGGCCGACAACAAGAAACGCCATTTCTTCCAAGTCCAGCGCCCATCGCACCGCATATGGCGCAATGCACTGGCCCAGCCGAAAGCAGGCAGGTGATAGAAAAGAGCGGCCCAATGATGGCTCAACTGCGCTTCCAACGCGGCCTGATCGAAGGTGCCGCGCGCCCGATTGACCTCAGCCAGCCGCGCAAGCCATTGCCGGAAAGCCACCACATCCGCAGGCCTGAACGGCTTGGGGAAACACTTCACCGTGGCCAATTGCAGCTCGCGCTCCGCATCGCTCAATGGCCAACCCAGGCGGTCGAAGACGTACCGGTATAGGTATCGCAGATCGGAGGCCCGATCACGTCCATGGGCGATGTTCATCGATCCCTTGCGGTAGTGGATGAGCGGACGGTCCAGGTTGAGGAAACGGGTATGTCGGGCCAGTTCCAGCTGATGCATCCAATCCTCGCCGTAGCGCGGCCAGGCATCATCGAAGCGAACGTCATGCTTACGCAGCACAGCCGTGCGGTATGCCGCAGCGGGTTGGTTCAAGGGCACACCGAAGAGCATGCGTGCCTTACTGGCTTCATTGGAGAGTTCCACGCGGTGCCAAGTATCGGGCTCGGACATTAACTGGATGTGTCCGCTGGTGGCACCGATCGTTGCATCGCCATCCAGAACTGCCACTTGCGCGGCGAAGCGATCCGGGAACATGATGTCGTCCGCATCCACCCGGATGATGTACTCACCCAAGGCAGCGTCCATTCCCCGCTGTGCAGCGCCACCTGGGCCCACGTTCGTCTCCAACGCGATGATGCGCAACCGTGGATCCTGTACGCCACGCAACAAAGCCAGGCTTCCGTCGGTGCTGGCATCATCCACCGCGATGACCTCGAAATCCTGGAAAGTCTGGGCGAACACACTGTCCAGGCACTCCTTCAGGTAAGGCGCCTTGTTGTAGACCGGTATCACCACAGAGACTTTCATGCCGGCCATAGTCCGAGTTTACGACCAACCCGGTAGGTGTTCCAATCCGGTGCGACCAAGCCTTTGCGCTGGTGCTCCCAACGTTCCACAAGGACCTTATCCGTCAGACGGATATCCGCCCCATACAGTTCGTTCACGCGCTTCAGCATCTTGAACTGATCCGCGGTCGCGATGGAGCTGTTCCACTTCACCAAGAACCGGAGGATCATCCGTTCAATAGTGGGCGCCTGATCTTCCCGGGCATTTGACGGCCGGACGCGCGGGGCATCGCCATACCCTGTCCGAAGTAGCTCCGCTAAAGCAGCGTGTCCACAGCTGGTGGCCATGGCACCCAGTAACGCGGCGGTCTCCCGCACGAAACCCACCGAACCTTGCATGGTCTTGCTCGCCGGCTGCAGCCTGAACAACGCGAGATCCTCGGGGATACTGGTGTACCCTTTGGTGCCGTAGGCGAACAATGCACGCCACCAAAGGTCGAGGTCCATGGTGAAGTGCAAGGCTGCATCCACACCACCCACCGCCTTCACTGCAGCCGTGTTGAAGAAGGTGGCCTGCTGATTCACGTGCGGAGCGATGAACAAGGCGTCTGTATCAGCGGGGTCGTTCCGTGGCATCCGCTCGCGTGTACCATCGGTGTTCAGTGTCAAGCGTACACCTTCCAGGATGATCGTGCCCGGCGCATGCTCGAACACACGGGCCACGGCTTGAAGCGCGCCCGGCAAGAGCATATCGTCGCTATTGAGCCAAGCGACCACATCTCCGGTACACCGCGCAAGCCCCTTGTTGATGGCATCGCTTTGCCCGTGGTCAGGTTCACTGCACCACCAGGTCAACTTGTCGGAGTATCGCTCCAGCAGTTCCTTGGATCCGTCAGTGCTTCCGCCATCGACAACGATGTGCTCCACATGGGCATAGTCCTGTTCAATGACAGAAAGCAGGCATTCCTCCAAGTACTCCCGCTGTTGGAAGCTCGGTGTGATGATGGTGATGCGCGGCGCCATGGTGCTTCACGGTGCGATCACGCGTTGATAGGTGGCCAGAAAGGCATCCGTCATGGCCTCGATCGTGTATCGGCCAGGTACCTCGGTCCTTCCCGCTTCGCCCAGACGACGCGCAAGATCCGGATCGCCGACAAGGGCTGACATGCGCTCCACCAGTTCGTCCGTCGTGGTGTAGAGGAGTCCGTTGCGTTCATGCTCGATCAACTCCGGTGTGGCACCCGATGCGTGACCGATGATCGGCACTCCAGCCACTTTCGCTTCCAGGACGATACGACCAAGCGCTTCATGACGCGAGCACTGCAACAACGCATGGGTTTTCTCCAGCACGGGACCAAGGTCGGGGACGAAGCCGATGAAGTGTACGGCTGAAGAGATGCCCAGCGCCTCCACTGCCGCGCGCACCTTCTCCGTGCGACCATCGCCTGCCAGGTATAGCGCGGTCCGTGGGTTCTGTGCATGGACCAGCGCAAAAGCCTGCACGGCCTCTTCCTGACCCTTTGCCGGATGGAACAGACCTGCCAGGAGAAAGTTGAAATCCTCGAGGTGCTCCCAGCGTGTTGTGCCTCCTTGCCTCCGCTCCTTCAAGTCCTGCTCGGAGACCACTCCGTTGGGGATCACGGCCACCCGTTCCGCTGCGGGGGCGAAGGTGCGCATGTCATCCACCACGGCTTGGGACAAGGCGATGATGGCGTTGGCCTTTCGAAGCGCTTCCGCATAGCGGCGCACACCACCATCCACGCTGAAGCCGTAGTGTAGGAAAGGGAGTTCACGGATGTGCCAGACATGCGGCAAACCCAAGCGACCAGCCACAGCGGCCCCAACTCCGATCACTGCACTGTTGCTATGGATCACGTGAGCGAGGTGCTGAAGAGC
>DAOORM010000120.1:0-6611 GCA_035389265.1 Flavobacteriales bacterium
TGATCGAGGAGTACCTCTACAGCGCCATGGAGGACTACCGCATCGACCTGGTGATCGACGCAGGCCCCAATGCGCGTACGGTGCAGATCGGCCTCAACCCGTTCACGTTGGTCGGCGCTACTACACGGAGCGGACTGCTCACCGCGCCGTTGCGAGCACGCTTCGGCATCAACAGCCGCTTGGACTATTACGATGCGGCCACCTTGAAGGGCATCATCCACCGCAGTGCGGGTCTGTTGAACGTGCCGATCGTGGAAGAGGCCGCCCAGGAGATCGCGCGCAGAAGCCGTGGAACACCGCGGATCGCCAATGCCCTCTTGCGCCGCGTGCGCGATTTCGCCCAGATACAAGGCGATGGCACCATCGACCTGGCCATCGCACAGCACGCGTTGAAGGCCTTGAACGTGGATGCGCACGGGCTGGATGAAATGGACAACCGCATATTGGGTGCCATCATCGACAAGTTCAGTGGTGGGCCGGTAGGCCTGAACACCGTTGCCACCGCCGTGGGCGAGGAGGCGGGGACCATCGAGGAGGTCTACGAGCCTTTCCTGATCATGGAGGGCTATCTCCAGCGTACACCAAGGGGCCGACAAGCCACGGAGCGCGCGTACAAGCACTTGGGCCGGGTACCGAGCGTGAAGCCCGGGAGTTTGTTCGAGTAGGCCCTTCCCATTCCTGTTCGACATTGAAGAATCACCCCTTGTGGTGATGGACGAAGCCGCGTCTTTGGATGATCTTTGGATAACGGCTGATGGAGCGATGTCCGCGCTGGCGGATACCGATCGACCCAGACCGCGCACCGTGAACTGAACGAACACCGGAAGGATGATGCGCACCGTTCGATTGATCATCGCAGACCCACTGCCCGTGGTGGCTGCAGGCGTGAACATTTGGTTGAAGGACCATGTGCGGTACCAAGTGGCCGCTCACGTACGTACCGGTCGCGAACTTTTGGAGCGCCTGCGCAACGACAAGTTCGACGTGGTGATCATGGAGGTCTCTTTGCCCGAACTCGATGGCATCGATACCATGCGTGCGATCCACCGGAGTCATCCAGAGCAGATCGTGCTCGCCTTTTCGGACCTGCTGGAGATCGAGTACATCAACAGCATGTTGGTCGAAGGCGCCGCGGGTTACCTGCACAAGGCCTGCGGAACGGAGGAATTGCGTTACGCCCTGTCGGAGCTGCTCTCGGGCCGCCGCTACCTGAGCGACCAAGCGCAGAAAGTGGTGGATAGAGGATACGCCCACACCGCGAAGCACCCGGGAGGGGAGTACATCGGACTCACCGCCCGAGAGCGCGAGATCATCCGCATGGTGGCCAGTGAGCATACCAACGAAGAGATCGCCCAAGCCTTGTTCATCAGTGTGGATACGGTGAAGACGCACCGTCGTCAATTGATGACCAAGTTGAACGTGCGCAATAGTGCCGGCTTGGTCCGGTACGCGGTCGGCCGGCGCTGGGTGTGATCCAGACCATCCAGGTCAGCGAGATCCTGGACTTCGCATCGCATCACTGAGGGGCAGTTCAGGTGGCGCATTGGCACGCCGTGCTGGATGCCGCTAGCTTCGCGGCATGTCCCAGGTGCAGCGCAGCTTCCTGTTCTACCTGATCACCATCGGTCTTTTTGGTGCATTGATCTACGGCATCATGCTGAAGGGCGATACCCTTCGGCAGGTGGAGGTGGAGGTGCTGCCTCCCGGGGTGAGCGTGGGTGGCGATGTGCCGGCTGCCCAGACCTTCCTGCACACCTTGGATGGGAACATGCACCATCCGCTCGCGATCCTGCTCATGCAGATCCTCGCGATCATCGCCACCGCTCGCTTGTGCGCTTACCTGTTCAACAAATTGGGCCAGCCATCCGTGATCGGCGAGATCGTGGCCGGTATCGTGCTGGGCCCCTCGGTGGTGGGCTATTGGTTCCCGGGCACCTTCGCGTTCCTGTTCCCGGAGGGCTCGCTCACCAACCTGCAGTTCATGAGCCAGATCGGGCTCATCCTCTTCATGTTCGTAGTGGGCATGGAGCTCGACCTGAAGGTGCTGAGCAAACGGGCGCACGACGCTGTGATCATCAGCCACGCGAGCATCATCATCCCCTATGCCTTGGGCGTGGGCCTGGCGTACTTCCTGTACATGGAGTTCGCACCGCCCACGATCGCGTTCTCGTCCTTCGCCTTGTTCATGGGTATCGCCATGAGTATCACCGCCTTTCCGGTGCTGGCGCGGATCATTCAGGAACGCGGGCTTTCCGGCACCCGCATCGGTACGGTGGCCATCGCGTGCGCCGCCGCCGATGATGTCACGGCGTGGTGCATCCTGGCTGCGGTGATCGCCATCGTCAAGGCCGGCAGCGCGGTGAGCGCCTTGTTCACCATTGGTGCTTCGTTGGCTTACGTAATGATCATGATCGGTCTTGTCCGGCCCTTCCTGGTCCGGCTTGGTGAGGTGCATGGCGATCGTGAGAACCTGAATCGCCCCATCGTGGCCTTGATGTTCATGGTGATGCTCGGCTCCTCCTACCTCACCGAGGCCATCGGGATCCACGCGTTGTTCGGGGCCTTTTTGGCAGGCGCCATCATGCCACCTTCGCTGAACTTCCGCAAGGTGTTGATCAACAAGATGGAGGATGTGAGCTTGGTGCTCCTGCTGCCGCTCTTCTTCGTGTTCACCGGCCTTCGCACACGTATAGGCCTACTGAACGAGGGCGATCTGTGGCTGGTGTGCGCGGCGGTCGTGGGTGTGGCGGTGCTCGGCAAAGTCGGTGGTAGCGCGCTCGCGGCGCGCTTCACCGGCAACAGCTGGAAGGATAGTCTCACCATCGGGGCCTTGATGAACACGCGCGGATTGATGGAGTTGGTGGTGCTCAACATCGGTTACGATCTGGGTGTCCTTACTCCGAAGATCTTCGCGATGATGGTGATCATGGCCTTGGTCACCACCTTCATGACGGGCCCGGCCTTGAGTTTGATCGAACGTTGGTTCGGCAAGGAGGAAGGGTCCACGGAGGACCAAATGGCTCCATCACGCCAAGGCTGGCGTGTGTTGATCTCGTTCGGACAGCCTCAAAGCGGGAAGAAGCTGCTGCAGCTGGCCACGGAGCTCGCCCCGAAGGATCCGGCCGCCTTGCATGTCACCGCGCTTCACCTGCACCCGAGCGAGGATCTCCATCCGTTGGAGCACGCCGATGTGGAGCGTGAGAGCTTCGAACTGGTCAAGGAGGAAGCTGCTCGGCATGGTTCGCCGTTGGAAACAGTGTTCAAGGTGAGCAACGACATCGGGCGCGACATCGTGCAGGTGACCAATTCCGGCGGCTATGACCTTCTTCTGGTGGGTTCTGGGCGCCCGTTGCTGCGCGGGACCTTGCTCGGCGATCTATTGGGCTTCACCAGCCGCGCTTTGGATCCATCGAAACTCATCGGCTCCCTGACCGGACAAGGTTCGTTGTTGCCAGCGGATGACCAGTTGGATGAACGCGTGCGGCTGTTCATCGAAGGCGCGCAGTGCAGCGTGGGCATCTTCATGGACAAGGGGTACACCTCGGCCACGAATATCCTGCTGCCTGTCTTCGCGCCCGGTGACCTTTTCCTGCTCAATTACGCAGAGCGGTTCATGCGCAACCCAGGGGTCAGGATCACTCTGCTCGATGTGGCCGGATTGACGGTGCGTGAGCCATCCTTCCACGCCGAGGCACAGCGGCTGTCGAAGGCCGGTATGGATCGCTTCATCATCCTCGATCGACGCATCGTGGACCAGCCCTTGCTCGATCGGCATGCGCTACTGCTCACCAGCTATGCCAGTTGGACGCGCTTGGCCGAGAGCCGTAGTCCCTGGCTCGCATACGTTCCGAGCACCTTGATCGTGAAGCCCTAGGTCCGATCCGGTCCACGCTCGTCCACCGCCGACCGACGCGTTGTCCTTCCGAAGCACGCGCCGAATGCTGGTCCAGGGAACTGGTTGCACGCTACCTTGCCCGCATGCTCACGGCACGCGAGAAGGCTGATCTGGTGAAGGCCAAGGCACACGAGCTGGGTTTCCTGGCCTGTGGCATCGCGCGGGCGGAATTCTTGAGCGAAGAGGCTCCGCGGCTCGAACGCTGGCTGCGCGATGGCCGACATGGCGCGATGGGCTACATGGCCAACCACTTCGACCTGCGGCTCGATCCGCGCAAGTTGGTCGAAGGTGCGAAGACCGTGATCAGCCTGGCGTACAACTACCATACACCGGAGCGCCAGCTGGACCCTGAGGCGCCGATACTGAGCACCTACGCCTTTGGGCGCGACTACCACAAAGTGGTCAAGCAACGGCTCAAGCCATTGGTGGCCTTCATCCACGAGCGTTTCGGTGATGTGGCCCTGCGCACCTTCGTGGATAGCGCACCGGTGTTGGAGAAGGCGTGGGCGCAACGCAGCGGCTTGGGTTGGTTGGGCAAACACACCAACATCATCCGCCAGGGTGTTGGTTCGTTCTTCTTCCTGTGTGAAGTGATCCTGGACCTGGAGTTGGAGCCCGATGCGCCGGTGGCGGACCATTGCGGCACCTGCCGGCGATGCATCGATGCCTGCCCCACGGACGCGATCACGCCGTACGGGGTGGACGGCAGCCGCTGCATCAGCTACCTCACCATCGAGTTGAAGGACGCCATCCCGAAAGAAATGGCCGGCAAGCTCGATGACCGGGTCTTCGGCTGCGACATCTGTCAGGACGTCTGCCCGTGGAACCGCTTCAGCACACCGCATGCGGAGCCGCAGTTCAAGCCGAACCCAGCTGTCATGGCCCTCACCAAGGATGAGTGGCATGGCATGGCCGAGATCGCCTTCGATCGCCTCTTCGAGGGAAGCGCTGTCAAGCGAACGAAATACAGCGGATTGATGCGGAACCTGCGCTTCCTGCGCGAAGCGGAATAGCGGTCAGGTGCGCATGGTGGTCTGGAACACCTCCACGATCACATCCTTGTAGATGTGACCGAAAGTGGCCAGGCACCAAGCCTTGAGCACGAGTTGATCGTGCTGCCCGAGCCAACGCCGGGCTTTGATGAGCTCTTTCCTGAACAGCCGTTGATCGAAACTGACTTTCTGGAGCACTTGTTTGCTGAACTCCATCATCTTCCTTCCTTGGTCCATCATCACGGTTCGGCTTTAGCGAGGTTGAAGATAGTACGGCCAAAAGGCGGTGTTGAAGAAATTCGTCGAACGGTTTTCCACGATCACCAGCGCCGGCGGACAAGATTAACGCCGCCTAGCGCGGAACGGTACCTGAGTTGTGCCAAAAAGTGTTGTCAGGGCTGATACTTGCGCTCTTCAGCCTGCATCACTTCCTCGGTCGCGGTATCATAGATCCAAGCCACCAGATACAGGTTGGCCGTGTTCCACGCGGGGTTCAGGGAGTAGTCGGTGATGTTCACCGTGACGGTCTGCCCGGCAGTGGCCGATCCCGTGACCACCGGTTCGCCCCAGGTGCCGTTGAGATTGGCACGAAGCATGTGGCGGTGGTCGTAATCCTCCACATCAGGAGGTGTGGCTTCGGAGTCCAGTTGCCAATCAACCACGTGGTCCTCGACGAGGTACACCACCAGGTTGTGGTCACCTTCCACATCCTCCACGAAGGTCAGGTCCACCTCTGCACTCAGTGAGCCACCTGCGATGATGATGGTGTCCACCTTCAGGTCGAACGCGGAGGGCTGGCCAGCGATCTCCGAAACGGCCGCGCCCCAACTTCCCTCGGAAACGATCACGCTGTTATCGAAGCTCTTCCGACTGACCAAGCCCGCCGGGAAGAAGGTGACCTGGAAGGCTTGCTGGTAGCTTATCCCGTCCGGCGTTCGGTGGTCCGAGTCGTAGAAGCCGTCGCCGATCGGTGCGTACGGTGGTGCGAACCCACCTGCGTGGACACCGACGAGGATCAAGTTCTCGCCGTAGAGGTCATCCTTGAGTGACTGGGCGATGCGCGCCGCACGTGGACAGTTGTTGCAGCGGTGACCGGTGATGTCCTCGAGGAGCACTTTGCGCTGCACGGTGGGCTGTTCACCGCCACCACCATCGGTCTGGGGTGGGGTGGGGTCGTCCACGTAATCACATCCAACGAACCCAAGCAAAAGGGCCGGGATGATGAGTTTGGTGAAGTTCCTCAACATGGCTTAGAAGGTGCTTGTTACGGACAAGGTAAGGCCGTTCGCAGCGGGTACCTGGCGGCACACGCCACCGACGCAGAAGATCCCTGCACGTTGACGGCCATAGTTCACTTGGAACCGGTTACCCCCGCGGATGTAGCCTACCGACCCGATGGGGTAGTGTAGTTGCTTCTGTCCTTTGGCTTCGAGCTTCGCATCACCGATGTAGTTGTACTGGTCCATGGCGGCCACGAACCAGTGGGGACTGAAGGTGAGTTCAGCCAAGGCGGTGGCCCAGTTGCCTTGGTCCTGCTTGGTGCTCAAATGCTGCAGCTCGAAACGTAGGGAGTTCTTGTCGTTGAAGTTGTGGAGCCCTTCGAGGATGAACATGTCCGCATGCACGGCGGGCTGGCCGGGCTTGCCTTGGATGATATCGATGTCGTACCACACGTTGAGGTAGGTGAGGGCGAGTTCCCAGCTATCGCTGATCTTCTTGCGCAG
>DAOORM010000121.1:0-6592 GCA_035389265.1 Flavobacteriales bacterium
CACCTGCTGCGGCGCACGTTGTTCGGCTGTACCGTGGCCGACCGCTCCCATTTCGAGGGCATGTCCCTAGCGGCCGTGGTGGATGAACTGCTCGCGTTCACCAACGATACCACACCGCCTGTTCGGGCCTACACCGATCAGAACGGTGACCCGAACGGGATCGACCCGGCGGTGCCCTTTGGCAGTACCTGGGTAGAGACGCCGATCACACCACTGAACGACACCGACATCATCGAGGTGCGCATCCGCAGTTTCGCCGCTTGGTGGATGGGGCAGATGACAGGGCAACAACGTAACCTGCGCGAAAAACTCACCCTGTTCTGGCACAACCATATGCCGACGCAGGTCTCCATCGTGTATCAGTCGGAGATGCAGTACCGCATGAACCAGCTGCTGCGCTCAAGTTGCAAGGGCAACTTCAAGCAACTCATCCGTGATGTATCCGTGGAGCCGGCGATGCTCTACTACCTGAACGGATACCTCAATGTGGCCAGCGCCCCGGATGAGAACTACGCACGCGAACTATTCGAGCTTTTCACGTTAGGTCAAGGCAGTGGCTACACCGAGGCCGATGTACAAGCTGCGGCCCGTGTACTGACCGGCTGGACCTTCATGATCGAGAATGGTGGCACACCGGTGCTTCCGCAGACCATCTTCTTTCCACCGAACCATACCGCTGCAAACAAACAGTTCTCGGACTTCTTCGCCAACACGGTGATCCAAGGGCAGACCGGAATGAACGCCGGGGAGACCGAATTGAACGCCTTGTTGGATATGATCCTGGCGAACCCGGAATGTTCGCGTTTCATCTGCCGTGAGTTCTACCGATTCTTCGTCCACGGCGAGATCAGCGAAGAAGTTGAAGCCGACGTGATCGAGCCGCTGGCGCAACTTTTCCGCGATAATGTGGCAGCTCCGGACCAGATCGAGATCGTGTTGCGTGCCTTGCTCACCAGTGATCATTTCTTTAGCAACACGATCCGGGGATGCATGGTGAAGAATCCCGTGGACCTAGTGGTAGGCGACCTGCGCCTGTTCAACTTCCCAACACCTAACGCGAACCTCGTGGAGGCCCGCTACCTGGTGGATCTGGAGCACTATTGGCTCACGGCCTACGCGGGTCTGAACCTGATGGACCCGCCGAACGTGGCCGGCTGGCCTGCGTACTACCTCTATCCCAGCTATGATGAGTTGTGGTTGGACACCGCCACCTATCCGCAACGGAACAACTCGCTGCTCGCCGTGGTGTACGCCAATATCGAAACGCCCGCGAACACCGTGCAACCAGGCAGCGCGAACCTCGCGTTCCAAGTTGACATCGTGGCGTTCGCGCAGCAACTGAGCGACCCCGCTGATCCGAACGTCCTGATCCAGGATCTCGTTGACTTGCTCTACGTGAATCCGATCTCCCCCGCGGTGAAGCAACAGCTGAAACAACAGTACCTGCTTTTCGGCCAAGTGAGCGATGTGTACTGGACGGAAGCCTACGAAGCCTACATCGCCGATCCGAACACCACGAACATGACCGCCCAACTGGTGCCCGATATCCTGCGCTGGCTGATCGGCGACATTCAGAAGGCCGCTGAACGTCACATCTTTTGATCCACCACCACCATGCGTCGTCGCACCTTCCTACGCACCACCTCGGCCGCCACCATCGGCGGATTCGCTGTTCGTGGTTTCGGTAATCCCGTGCTTCAACCGTTGCTGGATCGCAGCGCTGAAGATCGCGTGCTCGTCATCATCCAACTCTATGGAGGCAACGATGGACTGAACACGGTGATCCCGTTGGATCAATACGACGTGCTCTCGACCGTGCGCGCCAACGTGCTCATCCCGGAAAGTGCGGTCCTCGGACTGTCTGGGCTTGCCGCAACGGGCCTGCATCCGGCCATGGGCGGTATGCGCGAGCTCTGGGAGGATGGCAAGTTGAACATCGTGCAAGGGGTGGGGTATCCGAACCCCGACTTCTCGCACTTCCGCAGCACGGACATCTGGGAGACCGGCGCGAATAGCGATCAACTGTTGGCGAGCGGCTGGGTGGGCCGCTACCTGCACTCGGAATATCCCAACTTCCCCAACGGCTATCCGAACACCACCATGCCCGATCCGCTCTCGATCCGCATCGGAGCGCCGATCAGCATCGGGCTGCAGCACCAGGGCGTGGCCATGGGCGCTTCCATCTACACCACCGAGGATTCGCTCAACCTCACGGGCAATCCATTCACCGATGCGGTTACCCCGGACTGCATGGGCTCAAAGCTCGATTTCGTGCGCACCGTGCAACGACAGGCCGACCTGTACGGCGACGTGATCGAGGCCGCGGCACAACCCGGGTGCAACCTGAGCACGCTCTACCCCACTGGCAACCAACCCGGCGCGGAACTGGCCAACGCGCTGAAGATCGTAGCCCAGCTGATCTGCGGTGGGCTGAAGACCCGCATCTACTGGGTGGGGATCGATGGCTTCGACACCCATGCACAGCAGGTGGTGGCCGGGAATACGGCGACCGGTAACCACGCCAACCTGTTGCGCGGCTTGAGCGACAGCATCCGCGCATTCCAAGACGATCTGGAACTGCTCGGTCTCGATGATCGTGTGATCGGGATGACCTTCTCCGAGTTCGGCCGGCGCATCAAGAGCAACGCCTCCATCGGCACAGATCATGGCACGGCAGCACCCCTGTTCCTCTTCGGCACACACGTGCTTCCCGGCATGCTTGGTGAGAACCCCGATCTACCAGCCAACACCACCTATGATACCAACCTGCCCATGCAGCACGACTTCCGTAGCGTGTATGCTTCTGTGCTGAAGGATTGGTTCTGCCTGGCCCAGGATGATGTGGATGCCGTGATGCTGGACACTTACCAGAACCTGGCACTGGTGGATCCGGCAGGCTGCTTGGGTACCGACATCCGCACAGCGAACCAACAGGCCGGCACATCGCTTCTCGAAGTGTTCCCAAGCCCCTTCACCGATATGGTGACCATGGTCTTCACCACGAACGGTGACCGGACCTTGGTGCAGGTCTTCGCCGAGAGCGGACAAGTGGTGCGCACGCTGTACAATGGGCAGATGGCGCCGGGAGAACAACGAATGCAGGTGGACCTTTCCGATCTGGCGCCGGCTGCCTACTACTGCCGTGTACAGAACGGCATGCAGCAGCAGGTGAAGGCGATCATGAAGGTGCGTTGATAAAGCACCTCTTGCGCATGCATGCGCGCGCGAGAGCGTGCATGGAGGCGCGCACCCGTTCACTTAATGCAGGCAAGACCTCGAAATAATATTTCGCAGGCAGAAGCAACCATCGCGCAACACGCGCCGTCTTGACCCTCGAAATGCGGAAGCTGGACACCATAAGCAACGAACAGCGCGACCTCTTCCAGAGGCATGGGCTTTCATGATGGATCGATAACACTGATCACCATGGAAGCCCCGCGCGAAAGCCGGGGCTTCTCATTTCAGGAACGAGGAAACAAGTACGGGTCGATCATGATCGCCCCCAACGGAACGAAAGAATGAAGAGCAACGACCACATCGAGCGACGGATAACATCCTTTATGCGTGAGCATGAGCAGATGGACCAACGCTTCCAGGGTTTCGATGAGAAGCCCTGCCCAATACGGAACCGGATACGATAACGAGCTGCACACGCAACTCCGTTCACGAACCCGGTCCGAAACGACCGGGTTCGCTGCTTTCAGCGCACCCGATACGCGAAGGGGATCCCTGCATAGGGCTGAACACCGATCCGGACCAACTCCGGACCGTGGCGCAGGGATCCCCGGATCGAGGGCTACACCGGGTTGGCGGAAATGGTGAACGCGCCTCGCCCATAACGAGGAGCAGGAAGGTTCGAACCCTTCACCCGGTACGAAGACGTTCTTTACATACTGTGCTTTCAGCACAAAAGATCTTGTCCGCTGCAAGGTGGACAAGCACGACAGAGGGTTCGCGGTCTCGGACCAGATCCTGGTCTCACCGCCAGGAGGTGCGCTCGCCATAGCCATGCGTATGCCGCCGTAGCCATGAACGCCTCAGTCACCATTGGAAGAGTTGGTTCGAATCCAACACTTGACCTGTCACGTCAAGGTAGCTCAATTGGTTAGAGCGCCAAGAACGCCGCAAGGCGGTTCACTGGACTGAAAATCCAGAAGGAATGGTCGGGCACCATCACAAAAATGCCCATCCCTGAAAGCGATGTTGGATCCACCGGTCCCGTGCGCTGCCCTTGATCGCACCTGAAGACCGGCGTCCGTCCTGCGGAGCACGCTCTGCTTGGGCGCGGCCTGCGACCACCCTTCACCCGAACGCATCGGGACCATAACACTACGCGTGTACTGGCGATGATGCATAACGGCGTTGGGTCGAAGAAGGACCAAGCCCCGGCACAGTGTTCCCCGCCGGACGCAGGTGGTGGATCCGTATCGCTTTCTCTTGAACTCGTCGCGTGCGCAAATCACGCTTGAAATACCCGGTCAACGGTGCCCACCGGAAGCGGCACTACAACCCACCAACGTTTCGCGCGGTACTGCGATGCGCTGGCCAACACCTGATGTACCATGATGACCCAACGTATCCAGGAAGGCAAGCTCGGCCTCGTCTTCCGCAACGGCGACTACCGCCGTGTATTGAAGCCCGGCCAGCACTTCGTCAACCCCTTCGACGAGGTGAAGGTCTACGACACCGCGCTGCCGTTCAACGCGCCCATCGCACTGGAGCTGCTCCTGCGCGATGCCGAACTGGCCGCTCTGCTCCACATCGTGGAGGTGGGTGACAACCAGCTGGTGCTGAAGTACCGCAACGGCAACTTCCAGGAAGTCCTGAAGCCTGGCCGCTACGCCTTCTTCAAGGGCTTGATCGAGCTGAAGTTCATCACCATGGACCTTGGCGAGATCGAGATCAACAAGGCGATCGACCGCGACCTGCTGATGAAGCCCGCCTTGCTGCCGTACATCCGCGTGTACAGCGTGGACCCGCACGAGCAGGGCATCCTGATGGTAGATGGTGAAGCCAAGGCCTTGCTGCAGCCCGGTGTGTACTTCTACGCGAAGAACAGCACCGTGATACAAGTGCTGAAGGCGGACCTGCGTTTGCTCCAACTCGAAGTGAACGGTCAGGACATCCTCACCAAGGACAAGGCCGCGCTGCGCATCAACTTCAACACGCAGTACCGCGTCACCGACATCCGCAAGGCGCTGTTGGAGACCAAGGACTTCGAGAAGCAGTTGTATGTGACCGTGCAGCTGGCACTGCGTGAGTTCATCGGTACGAAGACGCTGGACGAGATCCTCGGCAACAAGGAGGAGGTGACGGCCTACGTGGACGCCACCGTTAAGGAGAAGGCCGAGGCCATCGGTGTGGCGATCAAGTACAACGGCATCAAGGACATCATCCTTCCCGGCGACATGAAGGAGATCATGAACCAGGTGCTGATCGCGCAGAAGAAGGCGGAGGCGAACACCATCATGCGCCGCGAGGAAACGGCAAGCACGCGCAGCTTGCTGAACACCGCGAAGCTGATGGAGGACAATGCCATGCTCTTCAAGCTGAAGGAAATGGAGTACGTGGAGAAGATCGCCGAGAAGGTGAACACGCTCTCCATCAGTGGTAATGCAAAGGTCCTTGACCAGTTGAAGGAGATCTTCTCTCCGGGCAAGGGTCCTTGAACGAAAGGTGAAGCGTGAGGTGTGAATGGTGAAGTGTGATGGCGCGTACGACCTCACACAGCACAGAGATCGCCTCATACTTCACACCTCCACCTGTAGCTCAATGGATAAGAGTGCCCGGTTTCGACCCGGACGGTTGGGAGTTCGAATCTCTCCAGGTGGACAACATGAACAAGACAAAACTGAACGTGCATGGAACTGAACGAATTGAAACCATCGCTTCAACTGCGCCAGAAACGCCGCGACAAACGGATGGATGAAGAGGTGATCGAATGCTACAGGCGTGGCATGTGGACCAAGAAGGGAAAGGGACACCTGCGGAACGTGTATCGCCTGGGCGTTGAGAACCTGAATGTGCACGAGGGTATCAAAGCCGTCCACACGGGAGGTCGTCGATATCCAAGTGACAACCTTCAACCGTTGATCCGCTACTTGCGCAGCCACGTGGGCAAGCACTGGGACAGCGTGCATTCGAAACTCTGCGCCTCACTTGACACCAGCACCGTGACCGGCCAGCATGTGATGGACCATCTCAAAGACCTGGTCCATACGAAAGTTGTGAAAGTGAATGGTCGATTGATCACTCATGACGGTCGCGCACCACGGGACATCACGGATAACTGGCACTTCAGGGTACCAGAATTCTACGTCCATCCCAAGAGCGGCGTGCTTATGCAGCTGAAGCCCAAGCGAAAGCCGCGTGGTCCGAACTATCGAGTATGACAATGCCAGGTCGTCTAACGGCAGGACCGCGGTTTTTGGAGCCGCTTATGCTGGTTCGAGTCCAGCCCTGGCAACATAGGAAAGTGTGAAGAGTGATGTGTGCAAGGTGATGCGTGAGGGGCGAAACGTCACACAGCTCGAACAACGTGTCACCCCGCAACTTTCTCGGAAGAGCAGCTCTCGGGTAGAGCGGCCGGTTG
>DAOORM010000122.1:0-4209 GCA_035389265.1 Flavobacteriales bacterium
CTGCCACGGCGGAGTTCTACTACGATCCGGAGGATGTGATCACAGAGGTGAACACGGCCGCTCGCGCTGAGCTGCAGGTCTACCCGAACCCCGCCAACGCGGAGATCTTCGTACGACTGGACACTCATGCCACAGGAACCTTGGTGCTGCGCGATATCGCAGGCCGTGCCGTGCTGGAACGTCCGATCCGTTCTAGTGCGCTCCAGCGGTTGGATGTGTCCGCTCTCGCACAGGGGACCTACATGATCGAACACAATGCGGGCGATCACATCGGGCGCACGACGGTCATCATCGACTAGAGCGCATCCCGAAGGGCTTTTTTGAGTTGCGCTCTAAGGCAACGGCCAGCCGGGATAGCGCCGGTGCAGTTCGGCGATGGTGTGTTCATGGCGCTTGAGCCAGGCTTGCATCGCATGTTCGTCGCTCAGCAGGTTGAATGGAGGCTCCGCGGGCGTCAGCCGCGTCAGCTCGGCCAAGATCCACCTTCCGCGTTCGGCCTCCTGTTCGATCCGCGCCAGCCGGTGGGCATTGCGACCATGGGCCAACGCGCTGCGCAAATAGTGTCCTGCAGCCCAGCACACGAAACGCGCTTTGGCCGTGCTGCTGGCACCGAAACGCGCGGCATGGGGTAGATGCCCCACCTCGTGCGCCAAGAGGAAGAGGAACGCGCGGTACGCACCGGGCTCGAAGAAGCGCCGGTGCGCGAAGATGCGGTCGCCCATGACGAAGGCACCACCACCTCGGGCCGCCGCATACCACGGGAATCGCAGCCAGTTGAGCTCTTTGGGTAACACGCGTACCGCCTTCAGGAGCCCATCGGGCACGCCGCTTACCGCACCAAGGAGAAGCCTTACCCCACCTGTCAAACGTCCGTCCGCTTCGAGCAACCGCATGGCCGCGAAGTTCGCCATCCTGACAACCTGCCAGCCGCTCGTGGATCGGCACGTGCATTGACAGGCCCGGTGCGAGCACGCCCCTTACCTTCGTGCTCCAAGAACATCACCACCTCACCATGAGAAAGAACCTCGGACTGATCATCGGCCTCGGCGCCATCGCCTTGATCGCGCTTTGGGCGATGAATTTCTACAACGGCAGCGTCGGCCTCAACGAGGACGTGACGAAGCAGTGGAGCAACGTGGAGAACGCGTACCAGCTGCGCGCCGACAAGACCAAGAACCTGGTGGAGATCGTGAAGGGGGCGGCCGATTTCGAGAAGGAGACCCTGACCCAAGTCGTGGAGGCGCGGGCGAAAGCCACCAGCGTCAACATCACCCCGGGCGACCTCTCCCCGGAGAAGATCAAAGCGTTCCAAGAGGCGCAGGACCAGTTCAGCGGTGCCCTTTCGCGCCTGATGGTGACCGTGGAGCGTTATCCCGAGTTGAAGGCCGTGAAGGGCTTCCAGGATTTCCAAGTGCAATACGAAGGCATGGAGAACCGCATCGGCGTGGAGCGTAAGAAGTACAACGATGTGGCCCGCGACTTCAACACGCGCATCAAGCGCTTCCCGGGTAACATGCTCGCCGGCATGTTCGGCTTCAGCGAGAAAGGCTACTTCGAAGCCCAGGAAGGCACAGAGAACGCCCCTGACATCTCCTTCAAGTGAACCAGGTCCTAGCTGCCGAGGATTTCCTCACCGAAGCAGAGCTCAAGCAGGTGCGCGAAGCCGTTGGAAAAGCGGAGGAACGCACCTCCGGTGAGATCCGCGTACACCTCGAAGACCACATCGAAGAGGATGTGCTCGACCATGCCGCGTTCATCTTCGAAGAACTCGGTATGCACCGCACCCGAGATCGCAACGGCGTGCTCATCTACCTCAGCGTGGCCGATCGCAAGGTGGCCGTGGTGGGCGATCAGGGCATCAACGCACGCGTGCCGGCCAATTTCTGGAACGACGTGGTTGCCGTGTTGAAGCTGCACTTGGCAGCGGGTAAACGGGCCGACGGACTGATGGAGGCCGTTCACATGGTGGGCGAGAAGCTGCGTGCGTTCTTCCCTTTGCTGCCCGACGATAGGAACGAGCTTCCGAACGACGTCAGTTTCGGGGGACGATGAGGAGCCTGCTGTTGCTGTTGGTCTTGGTCTTCGGGTCTGCCACCCAGGCAGCTCGCTTTGATTGCGCGTTGCCGAAACCAGCCGAGTCCGAACAGACCAAGCTCGTTTGGCAATTCACCGAATTCCTCGATGCGCACGAAGTGGAGATGCTCGATGCGAAGCTGACCCAGTTCGCCCGCGAAACGAGCAACCGCATCCTGGTGATCGTGGTGGACACGCTTTGCGGACTACCCGAATCGGACCTCGCGTTCGACATCGGAGAGAAATGGGGGATCGGAAAGGTCGGGTTCGACAACGGTATCGTCTTCCTGATCAAACCCAACGGCACACCGGGCGAACGCAAGGTGTTCATCGCCACGGGCTATGGATTGGAGGGTGCCATTCCCGACCTGCGCGCCAAACAGGTGATCACGGGTTATGTGATCCCCAACTTCAAGGCCGGGAATTATTACGCAGGGCTGGACAAAGCCACCGATGCCCTCATGGCCATGGCCAAGGGCGAATTCAACGAACCCAGTCCGGGCGGCGGAGGTTTCCCCTGGCCCATCCTCGTGGTGATGGGTATCGCCATCGCAGCGATCTTCTTCTCGTGGCGTGGCCGCGTGAACCGGTATGCACGCACCAACAATGTGGACTTCTGGACCGCGATGTGGTTGTTGAGCGAAATGGATCGCAAGCATCGCGGCCGTTGGACCGGTGGTGGTGGCAGCGGCGGCTGGAGCGGCGGTGGTGGTGGCGGCTTCGGCGGTTTTGGTGGTGGTAGTTTCGGTGGCGGTGGTGCCGGCGGAAGTTGGTGACAGGTATGGAGATCGCACCACGGCCGACCAGGAGGCGCTCAAAGCGTCGCACGATCCTGCTGATGTTGTTGATCCTGGTGATCGGTGGTCTTTTGCTGCCACAGCGGCGCACCATGCCGGTTATCGGCGCCGATCGCAACAGCTTCGCACACGATTCCTTCTGGTTCTATCCGTGGGGTCGTTCCGGCACCCATAAAGGCATCGACATCTTCGCAACGAAAGGCACATCCATACAAGCCGCAGCTGGCGGCATCGTGTTGTATGCGGGTCCCAAAGAGGTCGGCGGTAATATCGTACTGGTGTTGGGCCCCAAGTGGCGGCTATTCTACTATGCGCACCTCGACACCATCGCTGTTGAGCGTGGTGCGTTCGTGGTACGCGGTGAGCATCTTGGTACAGTTGGCAACTCCGGCAATGCCGCTGGACAACCACCTCACCTGCACTATGCCATCTTCACCTTGCTGCCGTATCCCTGGCGGATCGATGGCGATCACCAAGGCTGGAAGAAGGCGTTCTACCTCGACCCCTCGGACCATGTTTGATCCACGGACACGATGAGCTTCAGCAAATGGATAGGAGGGGGCCTCGGTTGGGCCTTTGGTGGGCCGATCGGCGGGCTCGTGGGTTTCGCTGTAGGCGCCATGTTGGATCACATGCAAGGCCCAGCCGATGAGCCCACCGTGGAGCAACGCCGAGTGCACGGCACCGGTTCCACCACCGGCGGCGACCTGACGATGAGCCTTGTGGTCCTCATCGCCGCCTTGATGAAGGCCGATGGCAAGGTGACGCAAAGCGAATTGGACGATGTGCGCCGCTTCTTCGTGCGCCAGTTCGGCCAGCAACAAGCCGCACAACTCTTGATCGTGCTGCGCGATGTGCTGAAGCGCGACATCCCCGTACACCAGGTCTGCGATCAGATCCGCCACAATATGCCGCATGCCGTGCGTTTGCAGTTGCTGCACTACCTGATCGGACTGGCCCACGCCGATGGTTCGGTCCATCGTGCCGAACGCGACTTGCTGAAACGCATGGCGCACGACATGGGGATCAGTGAAAAGGACCTGGGCTCGATCAGCGCCATGTTCCGTATGGCTGACCCTTCCGCGGCCTACGAGATCCTGGAGATCACGAATACCGCAACGGACGACGAAGTGAAGAAGGCCTATCGCCGTATGGCCATGAAATTCCACCCCGACAAAGTGGCCCAACTCGGAGAGGAAGTGCAGAAGGCCGCCGGGGAGAAGTTCAAGAAGGTCCAAGAGGCCTACGAGACCATCCAGCGTGAACGCGGCATGAAGTGATCCGTGGTCAGAACCGGACCAGTAGTCCGGCGGTTACCCGTGGACTGTTCCATTGGAGG
>DAOORM010000122.1:4309-6569 GCA_035389265.1 Flavobacteriales bacterium
TGGTCAGAACCGGACCAGTAGTCCGGCGGTTACCCGTGGACTGTTCCATTGGAGGCGGGATCGGTCGCCACCCGGATTCACCAAACCACCTTCGAGGACGAGTTCGGTGCTGTTCGAGCTGGCATGGTCAGCAGCGATGAACAAGCCCAGCGTATTGGTCCACATGCTGAAGTAGCGCACGCTGGCGTTCACCGCTCCACCTGTGGTGGTGTAAGGCAGGCGCGATTCGAGCGGGAAGAGCGATGCCGCTGAAGTACCGAAGGCCACCTCCAACTCCCACGCCGACCGCTCCGAGATCCACGGCCTGTAAACCAGGCTCAACAGGTAGGTGGTCATGTGCAAGCGATCCAATCCACCGTTGTGCCAGGTCGATCCAACGCGGTCGTAATGGATGCCCAACGAGATCCGCTTGCCTACAGCATAGCCGAAGGCCGCACGCAAGGCGCCGGCCCCGAGTCCTTCCACGGTGATGTCATCGCGGTCGCTGAAGACGTTCATGATCCCGAATCCACCGCCCACGCTCATGAGCAACTGCTTCTTACGTACGGCTTGTGCCTGGCTTGGCGCCGCCAACATCAGCACGAAAAAGGAGAGGAGCAGGCGGTAGTGCGGCACGTCCAAAGATGCAGCATATCGACGAAGGTGGCTGGTACCTTTGCGGGAATGGACTGGATGTGGGCTACGTTGGGGATCGTGGTGTTGGCGTACGCAGGCACCTGCCTCTTCTATGCCATCTTCCAGGAGCGCTTCATCTTCATCCGATTCAGGACGGCCAAACGTTATGAGTACGCGTTCCCGCCACCATTCGAGGAGCGGTACCTCACCACCAGCGACGGTGTGCGGCTGCACGCCCTCTATTTCAAGGCCAAGGAACCGCGTGGTGTGGTGCTCTACTTCCACGGGAACACAGGCAGTGTCCGTCGATGGGGTAAATACGCACCGCGCTTCGTGCGGCTGGGCTACGATGTGCTGATGCCCGATCCACGGGGCTATGGTAAGAGTCGAGGACCGCTCAGCCAACAGGCCTTGATCGATGATGCCAACGCGTGGTATGAAGAGGTGAAGACCGATCATCCTGAAGAACGCATCGTGTTGCTCGGGCGTTCGTTGGGCAGCGGCCTGGCCACACCGGTCGCGATGCAGCACAAGCCGCGCATGCTCATCCTCGAAACGCCGTTCGCGAACCTGTACGATGTGGCCATGAACTACTTGCCGATCCTGCCATACCGCCTCCTGTTGCGCTACCCGTTCCGCAACGACAAGGCGATGAAGCGCGTGACCTGCCCAGTGTACATCCTGCACGGCAAATTCGATGCCGTGGTGCCCTACGCCAGCGCATTGAAGCTCTACGCGGCCGTGCCATCGGAGGTACACCGGGAGATGATCACCTTCCCAAAGGGCCACCACAGCGATCTCCCCCGCTTCCCGCGGTACCAGCGCTTCCTCCAACGTGTCCTCGGCTGAGCCGGTGCACCTGCCCGGCAAAGAGTACCTTCGCGCCCCTTAACACGAAACAATGATCGTCCGTTCCATTTCCGCAGTCGTGTCCATCACGCTGCTCACCGCATGCACCCAAGGCCAGAAAGGCCGCAACACCGAGATCAAGACCTCCATGGATTCGGTGAGCTACGCCATCGGCGCGGACATCGGGGGCAACCTGAAACGCGGCAAGGTGGACTCCTTGAACGTGGACCTGCTCGCGGCTGGCTTGGCCGACGGTCTGGATAGCACCCTGCGCCTGGACGAGGAGACCCTCCAAGGGGTGATGCAGGCGTTCATGATGAAGATGCAGACGCGCATGAAGGCGGAAGAAGCCGCGAAGGGCGAGAAGTCTCGCCTGGCCGGGGAGGAGTTCCTGGCTGAGAACGGCAAACGCACCGGCGTGGTCACCACCCCGAGCGGCCTGCAGTACGAAGTGATCACCATGGGCACCGGTCCCAAGCCGCAACCCACCGAGAGCGTGAAGGTGCACTACACCGGCAAGCTCATCGATGGTACCGTGTTCGATAGTTCCGTGGAGCGCGGCGAACCTGCCGTGTTCGGAGTGACGCAGGTGATCCCCGGATGGGTGGAGGCCTTGCAGATGATGCCCGTAGGCAGCAAGTGGAAGGTCTTCATCCCCAGCGAACTCGCCTACGGCGCCAGCGGTGCACCAGGCGGACGCATTGAACCGCACAGCGTGCTGGTCTTCGACATGGAACTGCTCGGGATCGAGAAGTAGTCGGTTCTCAACAACGGCTGGAAGGGTGCGTGAGCTTCG
>DAOORM010000123.1:0-6535 GCA_035389265.1 Flavobacteriales bacterium
GGATGAATTGCTGCACCTGGCGCAGATAGGCGAGGTCGGCCTTGAGCACATCTTCAGGCGCCACCTGCTCCTCCGGCTCTTTCCATTGGTCGATCGCAGCACCGTAATCCGTCAAGTCACGGGTCAGCAGCCAATCTTCCAGCTTGTTCACTTCACGGGTGAGCAATAAGGGGAGGTGCTGGTTCCCTGGATCGAAGGCAGCGATGCGTTCAAGATCTTCCAACGCTCGGCCGGGGTGTTGCAGGTCGCGCATCACCAGTAAGGTGGCGCGTTGCTTATTATTGGTGGCCAACAACCGGTAACTCTCCATGCCTTGGTTGTCGAACAACTGCACCATGCGGAACTGCTTGTCCGTGGCGCGGTCGAAGCAATCAGCGAAGGCCAGGTCGCGCTGGGGCTGCGGCAACATGTTGGCCAGGTAGAAGGCCGCGGTGGGTTCCAACCACGAACTCCCGCGCATGGGAGCGAGGTACTTCTCGTAGATGGGACGTACGGGCAAGTCCGGCCTTTCCGGATCATGCGCGTAATGGGCCAACCGCACCAGTTGAAAGGCGAGGCGCGCACGCAGCTGTGGATGCTTTGCCCGCTTCAATTGTTCCACCCCTTCGTTCCATGCCTTGCGTATCCCGTTGCCATCGTGCGCGATGAAACCCCACGGATCGTCGCTGTTCACCAGCTTTTCGCAGCGTTTGGCGAAGGCGATGTACTCGGGCCAACCGCTCTTCAGTGCCTTGAGGCGCACCAGGAAGGGGTTCGTGCGAAAAACCGAGTCGTGCTGAGCCTCGAACGCATCCAGGCCCATGCCGTAGAGCACTTTCATGATGGCACCTTCAGGCACATCATTGCCGACCACCGTTCGCCATTCACGCAGGTTCGCAGCGTAGGGCAATTGCGTGATCTCGTCGTAGTCCGGACCGTGAAGGATCTCGGTGGTGAAGTAGAAGGCATGCAATGGGCGAGCATCCGCCAGTTCGGGCTGCAACAACCAGAACCGGTACGACTCGGAGTGGAAATCCCATCCGCAGCTGTTCAAACGTCCCGCCTGCAACGCGACCACTATGCACACCAATAGGAGGCGTTTCATCGGATGGAACTATCAACAGGTGCTGCAGCAGTGGTATCGGCAATGGACCACATTGCACTGTCAAGTGCGGCTTGCTCCATATGCGCCTGGCGCTCTCGGTCGAAATATCCACCGGAGCGAATGGAGCCGAAGGCCTTCCAACCACTGCGCACCTCATCCCCCGTCATGCGCTGGAAGGTGGTAGCGCCAGCCTCGAAGTAGACCACGGAAAGGGTGTCGGTGTTCATCGCGGTACGCGCCATCTCGATCACCTGGGCGATCACCGCTGGTGTCATGCTCTCCACGCGTATCTCATCGCCCAAGTGCAATTCCGGCATCGCGTCGTTGTTCTCGTTCACTACCTGTAAGGTGCCGCGTGTTTCACCGCGCAGCAGTCCCGCGTTCATCGCATCGTTCACCTGCGACTCTTGTAGGATGCCTAGGAAAGCGCCCTTGCGGAATTGTACGCCCCACGAGAAAGCAGGCAAGCCGATATCCAAGGGCAGGGGATAGGGTTCCCGGTTCTTGAAGTAAGGTTCCGCCGTGGCCTTGTCGAAAATGGAATTCACCCCACCGGGAGCCGTGATGCGGCCCACGTTGTAAGGCATCAGCATGCCACGGTCCGTGGGAGGAACCCCGGTCATACTGGGCTGTGCGTACTGGTGCAGGCGGATGGTCGCTGTCAAAGGCACTTCTAAACTGTCGTTCATGATGCGCGCGAGCCGGAAGAATTTGGCCTTGGTCTTGGCGCTCCAGTCGCAGTCCAACATCACGCCGTGGATCACCGGTGGGCATTCCATCCGCAGTTTCCGCAAGAGGTTCCGGGCCAGCTCATCCACTTCAGTATCGCTGATCTTCAAAAAGGTGTTGTTGGTGATGTAGATGCTAGGCACCAGTTCCACGCGGTGCGTCCAGTAGCCTTCGGAACCATAGCCTGTGCGCCATTGGTACGGCACATGCACCGAAGAGACCGGGTGCGCCCCATGCGCCGAATTCCAGTCGATGTCCAACAATTTCATGTACACACGCTGCACGCCGGTGAGCTGCAATGACCGCTCTTCACTACCCTCAAGCCATGAGCTATTGCGCCAGCGGAATACGCTTGGCACCACCACGGGGGCGGTTTCTTTGGGCAGAAAGGCCACGAGCGCGATGGGAACGATCACAAGCGCCGGTAGCCAGCGGAGATATCGGTGCATAGGGTCCTTCCGCTTTGCGGTGGGTGCTGGTGGAACGCAGGAATGAAGGTCAAATTTCGGGCCGGAAGATCATTTGCCGACAAGAGGCTACCCACGCCGCTGACTTTGCCACGCGCGGGATCATTCGCATGTTTGAAGTTCGTTGCGCGGTGGCGGTGTTCTGCCGCGCTACTTACGGCTTCCCGAGGTCTGCCTACCAGCGAATGCTACGCTCACATCCAATACCGCGCGGTCCGTGGTGGCATAGATGCGGTGAGTGGCATCGGGCTCCAGGGTGAATGTGCCCGTATTCGTCCCGAAGGCTGGCAACAGCCCCACCTGAGGACCGAAGGCGAAACAAGGCAAACGCAAGTATTGACGCCCTTGACCGGTCAGTACCACTCCCGGGTGGATGTGGCCACCGATGACATAACACCCCGGCCGTGCCGTGGGCTCATGGCTGAAAACGAAAGGACCTTCTTCCAAGGTGTCATGGCACACGTGGAGGCCCGCCTCTTCGTAGCGGCGATCAGCGAGGATGTCGTGATTGCCCTTCACCAGGTGCAGGTGGCTGTGTTTGTACGAGGCCCAGTTCGTGAAGAGTTCCCAGTTGTTGTTATGGCTGCTGTGGAAGAGGTCGCCGAGGATGAGAAGACGTTCCGGAGTGAAGAAATGCAGCAACGAATCCAGACGCTCCAAGGTGGCAGTATCATGTCCTTCCGGAAGCGCCACACCAGCTTTGCGGAAGTGCGCCGCCTTGCCCAAGTGCAGGTCGCTCACGATCAGCCAATTCATCCGCTCCCAATAGATTCCACGGTGCGGATGCAACAGCAACCGCTCGCCAGCGACGAGGATCTCGACGGGAACCATGGTGGCAAGATAATCCGGCCATGATCGATCGCCCATTTCCGGCGCCGATCCGATCACTGGTCTCGGATCCTCGTTCAGAATGGACTAGGGGACTAGGCGGACCAGCAGGTTCTGCTCCATACGAGCCGAGGAATGCTCCCATTGTCCAGATCTGGTCACTTTGCGCCCAAGTGGGAGCTGATGAACGTGATCAGCGCTTCATCGCTCATCTTGTTCGACGTGCTTTCGCTGGTCACGGCATTCCTGTATTGCGGGGTTTCAGCTAGGAAACGGATGAACTGCTCCTGCACTTGACCAGTTCCGGTCACGTGCATCTCGTCCACATTGGGCATGATGGCAGCAATGTCCTTGAAGAATTTACGCGTCAAGGCGATCTCATGGTTGTTCCCGGCGTTCTCGCTGGAATTCTTCGGAACGCTGTCATGCACCACATGACCGAGTATCGCGAACGAGGACCCTTCCAAGTCGGGGTAGCCGACCACGATCGCATGCTGATTGTCGAGCCAGACGCCGAACTGCTTCTTCTTTTGCGTTGTCATTCCGAAAGCTAGGTCCCCTGGCACGCAAGCCGACGATCCGGGTGCTTTCCTCCGCTGTACGAGTTTTCCATCACCGCGGTCTCGTCCACAGCGGTAGCCCGGCCTCATCCGCAATGACTTTGGCTAGTGCATCACCCTCCAACGTGAAAGGCCATCCGAAGAGCGCTTGTATCGGATGATCTTCGCGGATCCTTTGGATGGACTCCTTTGCCAGACGCTTCGCCGATCCGTTGCGCCGATGCTCCTTGAGTACAAGCGCGCTGCATAAGTAGATGGCGTCATAAACTGCACCTTCGGGTGTGCGGTCGTATAATTCTTGTTCAGTCAGATGGCCTGCCAAGAAGGATCGCATCAAGGTGGTGGTTGTAGGGATCAACAGTATCCAAGCCACAGGGCCGTCGCCATCCATGATCTCACCGCGTGTGGCCGGGTGCAGGCGGTGTAGCCGGTCAAGCACGACGTCGTCCACCTGCAATTGCGTGGGATCATCGTGCATTGCGAAGACCTCATCGGCCAAGTGGAGCATGCGAGCAAGGTTGTTCACGGTCGGTTGGGAGTAGCGTTCCGATGTAAAGGTGCGTATCCCTTCACTTCTTGCCCACCTCAGCGAAATATCCCTTGCCACCTCCTAGGCTGAAGAAACTGATGAATAGGGCGATGTAGCTGAGGTAGAACAGGGACTGCAGCGACACCATGAGTTTGCCCAGACCCGTAATGGGGTAGTACTCGCCGAAACCGATGGTGCTGGTGATCATGAAACTTGCATACACCGCATCCGTCCAGTGCGCGAACGGTTGATTGAAGTAGGCCCCTGCTGCATGGATCATCCCGAAGGTGAAAACCACCTCTAGGTAGTTGAGGAAGATAAGGATCTTGGAACGGCGGTACGAACGAGGGCTGGGGAAGGTATCCGAGGCGAAGATCAAGGTGGGTATGTACATGATGGTCTCGGCCATGAACCACACCGCAAGCCAGTACGCGAGAGGCTCATGCTCCCATCCACGACTAAGCACCATGATCGGGAAGGTGGTCTTTACCAGAACGAACACCTCGATCACCAGGTCTTGCACGAGCGGTCCTTGTCTCCAGAACAGGTGCTTGAGGTACATGCCCGGAAAGAGGAATTGCGAGGCCCCCAACACCAAGCGCACGAACTTCTCAAGGCCGGCGTCCTCCTCGTACGTGTTGTTCCAAATGGCCACCACATTCTGCCAGCGCCGTTGGATGGTGCTGTGGCGTGCCTGACTGTTCGCCTTACCGGAACCGATGAGCAGTTTGCGGATGGTGTGGCGCATGGGACGCTCACTTTTGGGTTCGCGAAGCAAGGTAGTCCTGAGGCCGGTCTTTTCGAATGCCGAGTGGTAGGAAGGACTGAAATCTCTAACCCTTCTTGTAAATTGACTTAGAGGGGGGCAGAACGGTTCAAACTTGCCCGCTGATCAGACCGCAGGATCAGTCGGACCCCTGATCTTTGAACCATGCCAAGGTCGCTATTCGTACTCCTCTTCCTTGTCGGAGCGGTTCATGTCCAAGCACAAACAGAACTGCATATTGCGCGCTCCGCTTGGAAGAACTGGTCTTCGGAAGCTCACCCGTCGACGGATATGCTTGGGGTACGACTATCCACCGAACTCTCCTTGGCCTACCAGGACGCTGGCGCGTTGGATAGTGCCGTGGTGCTGAGCGCACGAGCGATCGCCCTGGCCGAAGCGGGCGTGCGCGTCGCACCCCGTGACCAACAGCGGGCGTGGCTGCTGCGTCGCCTGACCGCGGAGCGAATGAACGCGGGACAGTTGTTCTTCCTGAACCGCTATCCCGAAAGCATCGAGGTCATTCAGGCCTACCTGGCCACGGCCGAAGGATTGCAGCTGCCGGAGGACATCGGTGCGGCGTACAACTACATGGGCTATTGCTACAACGCCATGGAGGACGTGCCCACCGCGTTGTACTGGTCCAACAAGGCACTGGGGATCTTGAAGCGGAACGAAGGGCAGGACCTGGCCAACGCGTACGTGGGTATCGCAGGGCTGCATTTCGACCTGGGTCAACGGGACAGTGCGATGACCTGCTTGCGCCAGGCCTTGCGCCTGTACGAGCGGCTGGATGAGCCGGTGAACAAGGCATCGGCACTGGGCATGATGACGGAGGCCTTTCTGGAACTGGACATGCCCGATTCCGTGGACCGTTACTTGGGCCTGTTGAGACAGGTGACGCACGCACATGGCGGAGCACGGATGCGCATGCGGATGCGCCTGGACCTGATCGAGGGACAGGTGGCCTTGCAGCAGGGGCGCGTGCAGGAGGCCTTGTTCATGCTGGAGCGCGCTGATTCCATGGCCACTGCGATGGTGGACCACCGGCAGCGCTACTTCATCGGCCGTCAGCGTGCCATCGCTCATGCGTTGCGCGGCGAGGTGGGCCGTGCGAACGCGCTGTTCGATCAAGCGGTGGATGACCTGAAGAAGGACCTGGACCTGGCCAAAGTGCGGACACTGGCAGCAGCACAGGCCAAGGCCGAACAGGAGAAGGCCCTGGCCACCTCCCAGGCCAATGCCGAAGCCTACCGCAAGGGTCGCTGGTTCGCATGGGCGATGGCCGGCGGAGGCCTGTCGACCACGCTGCTGCTGGGCATGCTGTACCGTCAGGGTCGCCGCAATGCGAAGCGCCTCGCTGACGCGCAGGACGAGCTGATGCGCCTGGAGAAACAGCGCGAGGCCGAACGGGTGCGGATGAACGTATCGCGCGACATCCACGATGAGCTGGGAGGGTCGCTCTCCAAGATCGCACTGCTGAGCGACCTCGTCCAGGAGGGTGGAGCGGATGCGGAACGTGCGGATCGCTTGCGCGCCATTGCGGACAACGCACGGCAGGTGCGCGGTGCGTTG
>DAOORM010000124.1:0-6519 GCA_035389265.1 Flavobacteriales bacterium
CATGGCTTCCGTCTCGCCGAAATTGGCGAAGAGCAACCTGGTGCTGCCACCAAGTTCTGCGGGGAACTTGTTCGTCTCCAGCAGCACATCGTAGATACGATCCGCACCGAAGCTGATGCCCACGCCGCTCATGTTCTTCAGGCCGAAGATCCCGGTGAGGTCATCATATCGCCCGCCGCCGCAGATGCTGCCGGGCATGGTGCCTTCCGCTGCCTTCACTTCGAAGATGGCGCCGGTGTAATAGTCGAGGCCGCGGGCAAGGGTTGGATCGAATTCTACTCGTGAGATCTTCAGAAAGTCAGATTGCTGGAAAATGTGGAGGACCTCACTAAGCCCTTCTTGGGCCACAGAGCTTTCACTCAACCAGCTCTTCAACTGATCAAAAACCATGTTCCCGGCATCATTTATCAAGAACAGTGGTGAAATTCTAGAAATCGTACTTTCATCAATTCCACGATTTCTCATCTCCTCCTCCACCTTTTCACGACCGATCTTGTCGAGTTTATCGATCGCAGTGACCATATCGACAACTTTCTCTGGCTGACCGCTGATCTCAGCAATTCCACTGAGCACCTTTCGATTGTTAATTTTAATGACTACTGGCAATCCGAGTGCAGCAAATACCTCATCGATAAGTAGAACGAGTTCAATTTCGTTGATCAAGCTCTTGCTCCCGATCACATCGGCATCGCATTGGTAGAACTCGCGGTAACGCCCTTTCTGCGGACGATCCGCGCGCCACACGGGTTGGATCTGGTAGCGCTTAAAGGGAAACGCGATCTCGTTCTGGTGTTGAACCACGTAGCGCGCGAACGGGACGGTGAGGTCGTAGCGGAGGGCTTTCTCCGCCAATTCACTGGCTAAGCGGCCGGAATGAACAGACTCGCCGGCTATCAACTTCGCTTTCACATTCTCGCTTACGCCATCCCATGCATCCCCACTATTCAGGATCTTGAAGATCAACCGATCCCCTTCCTCACCATACTTCCCGGTCAGCGTCTCCAAGTTCTCCATGGCGGGCGTTTCCAGCGGCAGGAAGCCGTACTTCTGGAACACCCTTTCGATGGTGTTGAAGATGTACTTGCGGCGCAGCATCTCCACCGGGGAGAAGTCGCGGGTACCTTTGGGGATGGAGGGCTTCTGTGCCATGCGTCTGAGTCCCGATCGGCGGGAAGCCGCGAAAGTACGGGACGCTTTCAGCTAGTGGCGCCCAATTGCGCGTGCACCAAGGGGGCTACCTCTGTACCGTACAGTTCGATGCTCCGCATCATCTTTTCATGCGGCAAGGTCCCAGCGCTGTACTTCAGTTCGAAACGGGCCAGACCCAGAGCCCTTGCGGCGCGCACGATCTTGGCAGCCACCGTAGCGGGTGCACCCACACACAACGCACCACTGGGACCGGCCATCTGCTCGAAGGCTTGTCTCGTCAAGGGTGGCCATCCGCGTTCCTTCCCGATGCGCCCGTGCATGGCCTGGAAGTGTGGCCACAGGTCTTCCTTGGCTTGTTCATCGGTCACAGCCACATAGCCGGGGGAATGCACACCAACGGGCAGCGGTCCCTTCCCAGCTGCTGCCAATCCCCGCTTGTAGAGATCCACGAATGGTGCGAAAGCCAGATGATCACCACCGATGACCGCCAACATGAGAGGAAGACCGTATTGCGCGGCCCGCACCACACTTTGCGGAGTGCCCCCCACGGCCACCCAGGTACGCAGGTGCCCGCTTTCGGTGGGCGGATAGACCCGTTGGTCCTTCAAGGCCGCGCGGGTTCCACCGCTCCATGTGGTGGGGCCTTCCTTCAACAATTCAACGAAGAGGTCCAGGCGTTCCTCGAAGAGTTGCTCATACTGTTCCAGCTTGAAGCCGAAGAGCGGGAATGACTCGGTGAACGAGCCCCGACCGATGATCACCTCCGCACGGCCGTTGGACAGCGCATCCAGTGTGGAGAAACGCTGGAAGACCCGCACGGGATCATCGGAACTGAGCACGGTGACGGCACTGCCCAAGCGGATCTGCTTCGTCCGCGTGGCGATGGCGGCCAGCACCACCTCCGGTGCGGATACCGCAAAGTCGTCGCGGTGGTGTTCACCCACCCCGAAAAAGCTGAGGCCCACCTGATCCGCAAGTTCTGCTTCGGCCATGAGGTTGCGGAGCACCTGGGCGTGGTGGAGCGGCTTTCCGGACGGATCGATAGTGACATCGCCGAAAGTGTCGAGACCGAGTTCAATGGTTGGGGGCATGGATACAAAGCTATCCTCAATGACATTGGCCGTTGGAGAACCTAGCACATGATAACCTGAGGCGCGTTCCGAACGTATACGCGCTACAAAACGAAAGCCATGGGCCAACGCTCCTCCGTCCTTGATGACCGCTTGTTCCTTCCCTCCTTGCAGGCTCCGGAATCCAGCGACATGCCGATGCGCCAGCGGATGGCCGACCTGGAGCGGTTGTTCGCTGCCGCTCAAGAGGAGATCGCCCTGCTCACGAGCGAACGGGACGAGCTGATCGATGCGGTGAAGAAATGGGCCAAGGCCGACCGGCTGGAGCGCCAAGAGCTCTTGTTCGAGACCACCACTCAGGAGCTGCGTTCCGAACTGAAACAGCTGCGCAGTGCAGTGAAACGCCTGAAGCGGGAGAACAGCCTGCTGACGAACCGGACGAACAACGGCCAACAGCCGCTCCAGATGCGCGCTTGAGCCCCGAGGCATGCCCAGCACGGCCCTTGCCACTACCTTGGCACCGGTCCACTACCCTGGCATGCTAAGAGCACTCTCCCTCCCCCTGCTCCTGATCGGTCCCTTGGCCTTTGGCCAGGACTATGCGTTCGAGCTCATCCGCAATGGTGGTTTTGAGAACCTCGACAAGGAGCCCAACACCTACGATCAATTGCAGTTCTCCACCGGTTGGCGCGACGCCAACCTGGGGCTGGCCGATCTATTCTCACCGAAGGCCTCCGCCAAGACCGTTGGCATACCGGTGAACGACTACGGCGAGATCAAGCCCTTCGAAGGGGAGTACTACGCCGGCTTCTGCGGCTGGAAAGCCGACATCCAACGGAACTATGAGTCCTACGACCAGTCGGACATCTTCAAACCGGCCTGGAACGCCTACTCCGAGTACATCAAGGGTGAATTGATCAAACCGCTGGTGGAAGATTCCACGTACGAACTCACCTTCCACGTGGCCCTTGCCAGCAACAGCGACCGTTCCATCATGGGTGTCGGCGCCTTCTTCAGCGAACTGGACCTGAGCTACAACAACCGGAAGTTCATGGAGGAGGATCCGCAGGTGTACCACACGAAGATCATCGGTGAGCGCAACACCTGGACCGAAGTGAAGGGCACCTTCGTGGCCGATGGCAAGGAGCAATACATCATCCTGGGTGTGTTCCCCTACGTAGGCCTGGAGTCCAAGAACATGATCGAAGGGCCGGACAATCGCTACGCCTACTACTACATCGATGGCATCTCCTTGAAACAGGTGTCGAAAGAGAAGTAGGCCGCTCGCACGGACAAAAGAAAGCCCCGTCCATGGACGGGGCTTTTCATTGCTGGGAAGCTTCGGATCACTCCGCGCTCTTCTTCTCCTTCTTGGGAGCGCTCTTCTCGCCTGCCTCGGCAGCCTTGGCTTTCAGGTTGGCGAGCTTCTTCGTGGCTTTGCGCTTGGCATTCAGGCGGGCGTTCGCGTCTTGGGGCATGGGTCGTTAAAATGAGCGGCAAAGGTAATAAGACTGGCCAAGCGCGTTCAATTTCCACCATATCCACTTTCGGCACATATGATCGAACGGTACTTTCCGCGCACGGCCAGCCCCCTGCTCCTCGCGCTGTGGGCCCTTCCCGTACTGGTGATCCTGCTCACCGGGCATCTCTACATCCTTCCCTACTCTGCGGTTCTCGGGGCCATCCTGGTGGGCCTGTCTTGCGTGCCGGTGTACCGCATACATCCGGCCCGGCGCACCTACGACCTGCTCTTTCTGGCCTACCTCTGGGCCGTGGTGCTGATCCGCTGCCGCCCGTTCCGCTGGTCGGCCCCGGTGGAACTAGCGCTGAACATCGCGGAGCACATCGGCTTTGCACTGGTGATCGGGCTCATGTTCTACCAGACACTCCTCCATCTTCTTCACTTGCCGCCACAAAAAGCGGTTCTCACAGGGCTTGTCTGCTTCAACGTGTTGGGGTTTGGAATTGAACTCTACCAGGACGCCTGGGCTGGGGATGTGTTGCAAGGCTTCGATGCGGATGCCTGGAAGGATATTGCCATGAACATCATCGGCTCGCTGATCCTGTTCGCGATCCTGCGACGCACAACACGCACCGAGCAAGCACCTACGCCGATGTAGACCTTCTTCCACCGCCCCGGACAAGGCCCGTTCGATACGCCATCACGCGTTTCGGGGAAGTGGACGATCATGGTTCATCACCTTCCAGCCGATGGAACGCAATGGCTCGGGACGCTGGCAGTACGACCCCAGCACACCCGTGTTGCGGTAGTGGAAACCTCCGCGCCACCATGATGCCGATCTGCGTTCGGATCCCGGTACTTCAAGCACGGCCTCCTTGGATCCACTGAGAGAAGCGGCATAACGAACCGAAGAATCATTGGTTCCACTGATTGCGACAGATCCGCACCCCCAGTTCATTTGTCCTACGGGGATCAGCTATCCCGATCGAGGAAATGAACACCGGCAAGGAACTCGAAGATCACCTACCCGGCAATGCCCCAGGCCGCAGGGCAAGCGCCCTGTCATTGAGCACGCCCGCATTGCGCACAACCACACCCCAATGAAGAATCCAAGCACTCTTTGGCATGCAGCGGTGAAGAACAGCGCCGTACTGCGCAGCACCGCCCTGTTGGTCTGGCTCACGATCCAGAGCTCCGGGGTGTTTGCGCAGCCGCCAAGCACACCGCCTCCGCCGCCACCACCACCAGTAAGCCCCGAAACCGGCCAGCAGCAACAACGAGCAAGTGCCACAGCCAGTGCACCGATCAGTGAATATCAGCCGGTCCGTTCTACGCAACCACTGGGTGGTGGCTATGACCGTGTACCCGCCGCAATGAGTGGGTCCACGGGAACGCCACAAACCGTACGGACCAGCCAATATGGCGAGTTGCCGTTGACCCCGAGACCCGTTGGTTATGACCGGGTGCCCAACTCAACGAATGGTTCCATGGGGACACAACGATCCATGGGTAGCGGCCAGTACGATGAAGCGCCGAAACCGCGAGGTGCCGGCTATGACCGGGTGTCCACCGCAACGAGTGGGTCCATGGGAACGCAACAAGCCACGGGTAGCGGCCAGTATAGCGAGTTGCCGTTGACCCCGAGGCCCGGTGGCTATGACCGAGTGCCCAACTCAACGAATGGTACCATGGGTACACAACGATCCATGGGTAGCGGCCAGTACGATGAAGCGCCGAAACCACGAGGTGCCGGTTATGACCGTGTGCCCGCCTCAACTAGTGGGTCCACTGGAACCTCACAGGGCACAGGGAAAAGCCAGTATAGCGAGTTGCCGTTGTCCCCGCGACCGGGTAGTTATGGCCGAGTGCCCACCTCAACCAATGGATCCAACGGAACACAACAAGCTGCAGGGAGCGGCCAGTACCAGAATGCACCGAGACCACCAGGTGCTGGCTATGGCCCGCCTCCAGTGAACCCCAACAGCCCACAAGCAACGCCACGAGCCGCAGTGAGCGGCCCGTACACGATACCGAAACCACCAAGTGCCGGCAAGGGCACACCTGCCCCCCCAGCCAATGGCCCACAAGGAACACAACAAGCTGCAGGGAGCGGCCATTACCAGAATGCACCGAGACCATCACGTGCTGGCTATGGCCCGCCTCCAGTGAACCCCAATGGCCCACAAGGAACACCACGAGCCGCAGGGAGCGGCCAGTACGACGTAGCGAAACCACGAGGTGCTGGCAACGGCACGCCTCCCGCCCCCCCCACTAGCCCACCGGGAACGCCACGAGCAGCAGGGAACGGCCAGGATGGGGGTGACAACGCGAAAGCGCCAGCAGGAAGGAAGCCCGCCCCCCCAGTCCCCCCGGATCCCGGCGACCCGCGGGGGCAGCGTGAAAGACCTGTATTAAAAGCGCCACCGCCAGGTGTTGCCGCCCCTGGGCGGATCTCCAGCCGGCCATTACCTACCCCACCGGGCACACGCCCGCTTCCTCCCACTCCGGGAACCGGCTCGTCAACGGGGTCTTCCACGAATGGATCGGCCACCGGTTCCAGTACAGCACCGAACGGGACACCTGTTACGCCACGGATGCTCCCCAAAAAAGAGCAACAGAACCAACCACCGTCCAGGAAGGGCCGCGACAGGCACAAGAAAGCCACCACTCCCAAGTAGACCTGTATCCATGCTAGGCATTGAACGACATGTGCTCGGGGGACTGATCGGTCTTCTGATCAGCATTGCTTCTTTCGGACAAGGGGTTGACCATTGGCGCATCGGCAATCCATATGTGTCCCGCTGCGATGCCGCCTTCTCGTTCAGTGCCGACTATGGT
>DAOORM010000125.1:0-6507 GCA_035389265.1 Flavobacteriales bacterium
ATAGGTGAGGTTCGAATACACGCGGATCCAATAGTCCGTGTTCGCGGCCACTTCCACTTCTTGCACAGCGACAGGCGCCACCATGCAGTACACGGCTTCACCGGCACAACCATCGTACACCACCATGGCGTGATCGGTCATTCCTGCGCCCGGTGCGAGATCCACATAGACCGTGGTAAGGCTTCCGGAATTGAACGTGTACCATACATCCAACAGCTCGCTGCCGGGGTCATCGCATGGTACATCGAAGGGCACATCCGTGGCTTCCGCATTGTTGCCGGCTATCGGCACATCGCAATCCGTGCTCACGGTGATGGTCTCCGCATTCGTGCACTCATCATTCGCGGGAGCGGAACCGCGCGCCGTGTTCGCGTGCTGTGCGGCTGCACCGGAACGGACCATCGCTGTGCGCGTCCCCTGCTTTTCTTGGGCAACCATCGGCTGGAACGCGAGAAGAAGAGTGGCCAGGGTAAGCAAGAGACGGTCCATCGTGGTGCTGTGGGTTGGTTTGCGTTGACAAACCTCCGGGGATGTTCTTGGTCACCATACCCCATGATCGGGGGGGCTTCATTCACGCGCTGGGGACATGGTCGTTCACGGTCGAAGGCTTCCCTAGGCCCCCCTATTCGTGGGGTTGGTCCATGTGGGCCGTGGGGGGAGTTTCGCACTATGTTGCTTCGTCCTGCATGCCACGCATTGACCGGTCTCCTTCTTGTATACACATGCGCTCTTTCCGCGCAAGTGAACGTGGATTCGTTGAAGCATGTGCTCGCCAGGACCCACCGGCCGTTGGAACGATTGGAGGTGCTGCGCCAGCTTAGTAAAGCGTATGACCTTGATGTGGCCGCGACGTATGCCCTGGCCACCATCCATTACGCCGATAGTTTGCTGGAACAGGGATCCGCGAACGACTCTACGGTGGGTAGTCAACGGGGGAATGGGCTTTGGAATTACGGCGTACAGTTGATCAGGCGCGGCTCCAGTGATCAAGCCCGATCCTGGTATGAGCAAGCCATCGTTCAATGGGAGGCGGTCAACGACATGGAAGGCGTGGTCTTCGGCAACAGCCAACTTGCTGCGTATGCCGTCGCTGAAGGTCGACCACTTGAAGCCCTTTCGACCCTTCGGAAGAATCTGGCCTTCCACCAAGAGCGGGGTGACAAGGCGGGGATGGCGCGGGACAGGTTCCAGATCGGGAGCTGTCTTCATTCCATCGGCGAACAGGCCACAGCATTGGACCACTACCTGCAAGCATTGGATGACGCGCAGCGGAATGGAGTGCCAGAACTGGTGCCAGCCATTCTCGGATCCATCGGAATACTGTATGGCGAACAGGGTCAACAGGATACCGCCATCGCCTACTACGAACGTGCCGTTCAGGCGTCATTACGCTCCCCGTACCGAGGATCTCATGTATCCCCCACGTGCAACATCGCGGGGATCCTTCTCAGCCGTGGTGAACCGACCCGGGCCTTGAGGATCGTACAAAAGGCCTTGGAGGAACTGGGCAGCGGTGAATTCCATGATGAGCGTACCGTGCTTCATCGTCAACTGGGGATCATTTACCGCGAGTTGGGCGATCTGGAAAGCGCTGTCAAGGAAGGGGAACGATCCATCCAGTACAACGCCAATGTAAGTTCGAAAGGACTCGCATGGGTAGAACTGGGCCATACGTGGCTGCGCCGTGATCAGCCCGCAAAAGCATTGGCATGTGCCCGTGCGGTGCGCACCCTTCATGCTACATCCTCGGCACCGATCGTCGATCGGAGGGAATGTGCCAAACTGTTCTATGAGGCCTTCAACAGGATCGGACCTACGGACAGTATCCTGTTCCACTACCGCCATCAACAAGCGCTAAGCGATAGTGTGGACAGCCATGAGATCCGAATGAAATTGCAGAACGTGGCCCTCAAACAGCAGGAGCTTGCCGATAGCCTGAGCGCTGCCGAACAACGCCACCAAGACCAGCTCCTGCACGAACGGGAACTCAGTTCCGAACAGGGTCGCAAGCGTGCCTTCATGCTCACGGGAATGGCGGTGCTGTTGGTGGCGCTGGGGTTATGGTCCCGCCTACGGTTCACCCGTCGGGCAAAACGTGCCATTGAAAAAGAGAAGGACCGCAGCGAAGGGCTTCTCCGGAACATACTCCCTGAAGATGTGGCCGAGGAACTCAAGGCCAAGGGCGAGGCCGACGCTCGCTTGATCGATGATGTCACCATCCTCTTCACTGACTTCAAAGGCTTCACCGCCATCAGCGAGCAACTCACCGCGCGCGAACTCGTGGACGAATTGAACGAATGCTTCAAGGCCTTCGACCACATCATCACGGCGCGTGGCATCGAGAAGATCAAGACCATCGGCGATGCGTACATGTGCGCCGGTGGGCTGGCCGGCGCCAAGGGTTCATCGCCGCTGCAGGTGGTGCTGGCCGCTCTGGAGATGCAGGACTACATGGTGAAGCGTAAGGCCGAACGTGCCCTGCATGGCTTGCCGGGTTTCGATATGCGCCTTGGCATCCATACGGGTCCTGTGGTAGCAGGCATCGTAGGCGTGAAGAAGTTCCAGTACGACATCTGGGGCGATACGGTGAACATCGCTAGCCGCATGGAGAGTAGTGGCGAGATCGGACAGGTGAACATCAGCGAGGCGACCTATGCACTGGTGAACAATACACTTGGTTTGCGCTTCACGCCGCGTGGCAAGGTGCAGGCGAAGGGGAAAGGAGAGTTGGAGATGTACTTCGTTTCGCGCGCCTGAGAACGCGTATGACGTGTAGAGGCTCATGTTCGTTAACGCGTACATCCGTGTTAGCGCGCCTATCCTCGAAATTGCACCGCCACTGGAGCGTTCTTCCGGGCATTGTCATGAACTCTTCTCGAAGGGAACCAGCGTCCTATCTGTTCGAGTGTCAACTTGGAAGTTCGAAGCTGAACGCCCTTGGTCTGCAGAGATGTCTGTACACGACCGAACCGCGTGGTTCAACCCAATGCCAACTCCAACACCACGCACACACCACCACGCTCGCTACTGCCCGTGCGGAAGAACGCGCCGATCTCTTCCGCACGCGCTGCCATGTTGCGCAAGCCATTGCCGCCTAGACCAGCGGTCGCGGCTGTTTCCAGTCGCATGCCTTGACCGTCATCATCCACCTGGATATGCAGCGAGCGCCCGTTCAGGGCGATGTCGACGAAGACGCTTCGGGCACCGCCATGCTTCGCGGCGTTGTTCACCGCTTCCTTGAAGATGAGGTAGAGGTTCTGCTTCACATCCACCGAAAGGTCACGCTCCACTACCTGCTCCGGAGCGTTGAAGTGGAATGCGATGCCCTTCGGCTCCAACACCGCGCTGCCGAATTCGCGCATTCGACCGATCAGATCGGTCATGCTGTCCTTGCCGGGGTCCACGCTCCACACGATGTCGCTCATGTCGCGCATCAGGCGTAAGGAGCGTTCGCTGATCTTTTCCATGGAAGCGGCGTTGTCCATGTCTCCGCTGGCCTCGGCGCGTTTCTTCACCACGTTGCTCAGGATGCTGATGCTGCTGAGCGTTCCGCCGATATCGTCGTGCAGATCGCGGCTGAGGCGTACGCGCAATCGCTCCACCTGCAGGCGTCGTTTCAGCCGGTAACCATTCACCAGCAGCACGGCGACCACTAGAACCAAGCCGAACAGTACGATCAGCCCGAACCGTTGCGTGCGCGTGCGGTCCACTTCCGCTTGTGCGGCTTGGCGAGCAGACCGGATCTCATACGCCACGGAATCCTGTACATGGGCCTCGTGTACCTTCAGCCTGGCCTTCTCCACCTCCATGTTGATCGCGGCATCGTCATACACGGCTCTCCACCGATCACGCGCGCGTAACGCGGTCAGCTCCTCACGATCATCGCCGCGGTCGCTGGCAGCTTGGGCCAACAGGCCATACAATTCCACGTTGGAGCGCACGCACGCCGGGCAGTCCTCGGCGATCGCAACACCGGTCTTCAGCACAGCAAGCGCAGCTGATGGATCACCATGGGCGGTAAGCGCTTGTGCATAGGCCACACGCATATGCACCGGGTTCCATTTCAACTGCTTGTAGGTGGCTTCGTAGAAAGCCAACATGGGTCCGGCCCATACGTTCAGGCTGTCCATGGCATTTGTATCCCCATGCTTGGCCCGTTCTGCTTCGAGCAGGAATTTCACCAGATCGCGACGCTCGCCTTTGTCCGCCGGGTAACCAGGCGCGTTGGCCTCCAGCTCGGGCAGATGGTCATTCAGATAGGCCAGGTAGGCAGCACTGCTGTCCAGTTGGTCGTTCAGTAGATAGGCTCCACATAATTGGACAGCGGCATTGTACTTCTCGTTCACATCCCCGGCATCCTCGAAGTATTCCCGCAAGTATGGAATGGCTAGGTCGGCTTGCGCCAAGCGTTCCTTGTACATGATGCCGATCTGCTTGGCCGCCATGCACGTACCCACGGTGTCGTTCAGTGCCTTGAACCGTGCGTGCAATCCGGTGAACAGCATCATGGCTGAATCCGCGGGCCCCGTTCTCATGGCGATACGGCCACGCATGAGGTCGCGCCAGTTGGCGATGTAGGTGCTTCCCGTGCGCTGGACCGTGCTGTCCATGCGCGCCACCAATCCAGGCGTTGGTCCACGGCGGGCTATCGCACTACTGCCATATGCATGGGCCACCATGGCGGGCTGCTCCAGAACAACAGCCTCCTTCTCGAACAACACCATCACACTGTCGCAGTACAAGGTGTCGCGCTTTTGCGCAGCACGACGCATGGTGTCGCGCAAAGCCGCGTAGAATGGGACATCCACCGCATGGTTCTGGTCAACGGAAGGTTGTGGCCCGCAGCCGAGGAAGAACGCCACCACCAGCAGAACCCAACCGGTTCCGCTCATCGACCTGGGCTTAGTTGCCATGGATGTGTCTTTGGGTCATCACTTCAAACGATCCGGTTCTGCAAGGCCTTCGCCACCGCTTCGCTCTTGCTGTTCACGTGCAGCTTCGCATAGATGTTCTTGATGTGGAACCGCAAGGTCTCCACACCGATCTCCAGTTGCGCGGCGGCCATCTTGTAGCTATGGCCCCGCACCAGCAGTGCAAGCACATCGTGCTCGCGCGCCGTGAGGCTTTGCAGGTCCTCGCTCTTCTTGAAGGGCTGCGCGAAGAGCATGAGCACCTTGCGCGCGATGCTCGGTGTCATGGGCGCACCGCCGGTCATGGCTTCGCGGATGCTCTCCAGGATCTTCTCCGGCGCGGTCTGCTTCAACAAGTATCCGGAAGCTCCGTGGCAAATGGCTTGGAAGATGTTCTCGTTGTCTTCCATCACGGTGAACATGAGCACCATCACGCCGCTGCCCGCTGCACGAATGGCGCGCAAGCCCTGCAACCCGTTCTCCACGGGCATATCGATGTCCATAAGCACCACATCGGGATGATGGTACGCCACATGCTTCTCGGCCTTCTGTGCGTTGGTGTAGTGGGCGATGAGGCGGATGTCGTCGGTATCCTTCATCAACTCGCCCAGGCTTTCGGCCAGGTCGTTATTGTCTTCGAAGAGTAGGACGCGGATCATGGAATGGGCGTGTGGCGCGACCTCAAAGAACGGGAGATGCCACGGTACGGCGTACCCCCCACTTCATGGGGGCCTTGTTCCGACCACCGGAAGAATTGCGCGCGAGGTTTCCGTGAAGGCCCATTCCGTATCATTTGGACCTGCGGCTTGCTTCCGCACTATGGACCTTCATGCTCGATGAGCACTCGGCTTGTCCATGGCTTGCCCATGGAGTCGAACACCTGCACCACATAGGTACCGGTATTCAACGATGAAATGTCCACCTGCACCCAAGGCGTGGGGTGCATGTTCTTCTCAAGGACCACGCGGCCGATGGCATCGATCATGGTGATCCGGGTTATCGCATGACTAGTCTGGGATGCGATGTTGAGCAGATCCTTCGCCGGGTTGGGGGCGATGCGCAGGCTTGTGGTTTTCGGAGTTGCAACTGCGGTGATGATCACCGGCACACAGGCGCTCGTATCCGAACAGGCCCCGGTGTTCACGCGTACGGCGTAGGACCCGGTGCTTGCTTCATAGCTCTGTTCGGTCGCACCCAGGATCGGGGCGAAGTCGTTCAGACAATCCAGCCACTGGTAGTCTAGACCTTGGGCGGCGGACAGGATGTTCGCATCAACGGATACCGTGACATCCAGCGGATCGGTGCAGGCATAGCCGCTCAGGAACCACGGCTGTTCGCGTCGAAGGTCGTGGTAGGCGATGCCGGTATGGGTGCCGTTCACCACCAAGCTCGGGTACTGGATGGCGTGGGAAGGAGCGCCGAGGTTGCTGGTCACGGTCCAGCCGTTGCCATTGGCATCGCTGGCCTTGGCGTAGCGCAGATCACCCGCACCTTGATACGCGATGGCCGGCACACCATCTACGATGGCGAGCGAGCCGAAGCGACCACCGACACCATCCACTTGCACGGGTGTGCCCCATGCTGATCCGTTCGCGGT
>DAOORM010000126.1:0-6472 GCA_035389265.1 Flavobacteriales bacterium
AGAGCTGGTGTTCGGCATGGCCATCGCCTCTGTGATCCCCTTCTATGCCTTCTACCTGCTCCGGAACAAGCTGGGCGTGCAGAACGCCGGTGCGGTGGCAGCTGCCTATGGTTCGGTGAGCGCGGTGACCTTCGTGGCAGCGACGGGGTTCCTGGAAGCGAAGGAACTTGTGTTCAACGGGCACATGGTGGCCATCATGGCCTTGATGGAAAGCCCGGCGATCATCGTGGGCATGGTTCTGTTGATGCAGTACGACCGCGAGAGCACCGAGCGCCCCACATTGGGGCACATGCTGCGCCATTCATTCACCAATGCCAGCGTGCTCATCCTCATCGGCAGCCTCATCATCGGTCTGGTGGCCGATGCCAAGCAGGCCGAGGGGATCAAGCCCTTCACCACCGACATCTTCAAGGGATTCCTGGCCATCTTCCTGTTGGAGATGGGCATGGTGACCGCGGCACGCTTCAAGGCCTTCCGCACCTATGGGTGGTATGCGATCACCATAGCGGTGTTGCTCCCCTTGATCAATGGCTGCGCGGTGGCCTGGTCGAGCGGCATGGTGACCACTCACTTGGGTGATCGCTTCATGTTCGCGATCCTGGCTGCCAGCGCAAGCTACATCGCCGTTCCCGCCGCCATGCGCCTCGCTGCGCCCAAGGCCGATCCGGGATTGTACATCCCCATGGCACTGGGTGTCACCTTCCCCTTCAACATCACCGTGGGCATGCCGCTGTACCACTACATCGTGCAGAGCTCCACCTGACCCTATGCCCATGACGACCGCACGCCACCTCCTCCTGCCGATCATCCTCGGTCTGTGGTGCACCACGGCGAGCGGCCAATTGAATAACCGGCTCGATGCCATACAGGCCATCCAGCAGGGCGACATCCAACTGCGCTTGGGCAATAGCGAGCAAGCGCTACTCGCTTACACCAATGCCATACAGATGGACATGGGCTTCGCCGACGCCTACATGAAGCGGGCCAGCCTGTTGAGCAGAATGGGCCAGCAATCCCAAGCCATGGCCGACCTGGACAGGGCATTGGAACTGAACCCGTACAGCGAGCACATCTTCGACCGACGCGCCAAGGTCAAGTTCCTGATGAACGACATCAAGGGATCGCTGGGTGAATGGGACCAAGCGGTGGCCTTGAGGCCTTATGACGACCGGGTGCGCGAAGGCCGTGCGGATGCGCGGTTGATCGTGGGCCGTGCACCCGAGGCCTTGGTGGACATCGACTCCTTGCTGGTGCATGAGCCGCACGACCCCTTGTTACACCTCAAGCGGGGCATTGCCTTGCTGGCCATGGACGATGCCCCTGAGGCCTTGAAAGCTTTTGAACACGCACGCGACGAAGCGCCTGGTCTCGCCTTGGCGCACGACCTGATCGGGGTCGCCCATATGCGTGAACTCCGATGGAACGATGCACGAACGGCCTTCGATCGGGCGATCGCCTTGGATGCCGGGTGCGACCTCGCCTGGTTCAACAGAAGCTTGGTGCACAGGCAACTGGGCGAACAGGAATTGGCCGATCGTGACCTGGAACGTGCGCTGGAGCTCGCCCAGGACAAGGCCCACGTCTATTTCCAACGCGCCTTGATGCGCAAGCAGGATGGCGACCTCGGAGGCGCGGCTTCCGACTACGACCGTGCGCTGGAGCTGGCCCCGGACTACCTCGAAGCGCAATACAACCGATCGGTGGTACGGAAACACCTGGGCGATCACGCCGGTGCGTTCACCGACGTGGAGGACGCCCTGCGTCAACGTCCGGAGGATCCGGTGGTGTGGAACATGAAAGGCTCCTTGCACCTGCTCTTCGGTGAGATCGGTGAAGCGATCGAGAGTTTCGACCGCGCGCTTAGCATCGATGCGACGAACCCTGCCATTTGGTTCAATCGTGGCATCGCACACCATATCCGTTATCAACCGGAGCCTGGCTGCGTGGACCTCAGGCGGGCTGCGGAACTCGGATCGGAGAGGGCCAAGGACGCCCTCATCTACTTCTGTGCATTCTGAACCAATACCCAACGCGATGAGAACGAAGGAGATGCAGAACCACGAGCAGAGGACCACGAGCAGGAGTGGCCGTGTTCCACACCGGATCAATGGGTTGATGCTGGTATTCCTTTCCATCCTGGCGGCCTCCTGCACCACGGTGCGGCAGGGCACGGTGGGTGTGAAGCAACGTTTCGGTAAACTGGATGACCGCATCATCACAGCCGGACTCGTGGGTGTGAACCCGTTCAGCACGCGGGTCATCAAAGTACCCATCCGCACCGTGAACCGCGAGGTGGAACTCGCCTTGCCCAGCAAGGAAGGGCTCAACGTGCAGTGCGAGATCAGCATCCTGTACCGGATCATGCCGGAGAAAGTGCCGCAGATCATCGGGACCATCGGACCCGACTATGAGCAGGCCGTGATCGTGAGTGTGTTCCGCAGTGCCGCGGCCGACATCTGTGCGCGGTACTATGCCAAGGACATGCACAGTGCACAACGGTCCGTGATCGAAGCCGAGATCGCCACGTACATGAACTCCGTACTCTCCGAGCGCGGTATGGTTATCGAGAACGTGCTGATGAAGAGCATCAAATTGCCGGCAGGTCTTGCGAAGGCCATCGAGGATAAATTGGAAGCCGAGCAGCGTGCCCAGCAGATGGAATTCATCCTGCAACGCGAGCGCAGTGAGGCCCAGCGCCGTGTGATCGAGGCCGAAGGCATCCGCGATGCACAGCTGGTGCTCACCGAAGGCCTCAACGAGAACATCATCCGCTACCAGAGCATCGAAGCATTCAAACAGTTGTCCGCCTCGCCGAATGCGAAGGTCATCATCACCAATGGCGAAACACCCTTCTTGATCCAGAACGAACAGCCCTGAACCATGGACAACAAGACCACAAAGACCGCTCAAGAGCCAACGCCGGACGCGATGGAATCCACCTACGAGGATCGCTACCGCCACCTTGGTCACCTCTTCTACAGCATAGCCGGATGCGACAGGCGAATCATCCAAGCCGAGATCGATGCGCTGAAGCTCATGATCGAGGACCATTGGACCCACGCCGATCCGGGTTATGATGAACTCGGCATCGAAGCGGTGCGCTACATCGATATCCACTTCGACCATGCGATGGAAAAAGGCCTTTCGCCCAAAGAAGCCTATGCCGTGTTCGAACAGTCCCAGTTGCGCGAGCCCGATCGGTTCAACGGGTGGACGAAAAGCCTGATCCTGCGCACAGCGGTGGCCATCGCCAGCGCTTCGGGCTCCGTGAACCGCTCGGAGGCCGAGCTTATCCGGGCCTTGCAGAAACTGCTTGGTCGCGTTCCGGGTGTCCTTTCGTGATCGTCCATCAACCTGAAGACCCACTGCTGCCATGGATACTGCCCGAACATCGCTCATCACCCTCGCTCTTTCACTGTGTCTTACGTGCACCGCACAACAGGACACCTTGAAGCCCGTGTTTAGGGACCTATCCGAAGCCTTGCGTACACCTCACCTGGTGAAGCGGCTCGATCTTAGCGATCAGGCGCTACAAGGCTTCCCGATCGAAGTGCTCCGGTTCACCGGACTGGAGGAACTGCGTTTGCGGCGGGACGGGATCACCGATCTTCCAGAAGGCATCGGTTCCCTGAAGAACCTGCGTCTGTTGGATCTGAGCGGGAACCCGATCACTGAACTTCCAGCAGGGATCGGCGAACTAACGGCGCTCGAGGAGTTCTACTTGAACGACGACCCGCTCCTGGACCTTGAACATGATTTGCCGACGCTGGCCAAGTTGCCCCGCCTGCGGGTGTTGCATCTGAGCGGCGATGGCATTGAACGACTGCCGGGGGCCATCCGTGGGTTGGAACACCTGGAGGAATTGTACCTGGCCAACAACACGATGGAGACCTTTCCCGCAGACCTCATCAACCTACCTGTTCTGAAGTTGATCGACCTGCATGCGAACCCGATGCGGCCCCTCATACCCATGGAACTACAGCAACGCGGTGTGCTGGTGAGGTTCTGAAACACCCACGTCCGTCAATGGATGTAGAATTCAGCAGCACCTTCGCTTCACTGCCGCAGCAGACAAGGCTGATCGAAACGGTGATCGCCATCGGTCTGTTCTTCATCATCCGTGCGGTCATGCGTTCCATCGTGCGCGCCACGCTTCTGCGTTCCGTGTTCAAGAGCAAGGAGGAGCGGGAGATCAACCGACTCCTGAGTGCGCTGATGTACCTCATCCTTGCTGTGGCCTTGGCGGCCATTTGGGGCGTGGACCAAGGGGAGATCCTGATCTTCGCCACATCGGTCATCACCGTATTGGGTGTGGCGTTCTTCGCTGAAATGTCGATCCTCTCGAACGTCACCGCCTGCCTGGTCCTGTTCTTCCAACATCCGGTCAAGCTGGGCGACCGCATCCGGGTGTTCGACGGTGAGCAGTGGGTGGAAGGTGAGTTGATGGACATCACCTACTTCTTCGTCTTCATCCGCACGGACGAGCATGGGACGATCTCCGTGCCTAACGCGACCCTCCTGAAGAACGCCTTCCACATCGTCCGCACGGCGTGAACGACACGATGACCCTTCCTCACACGCAGATGACGAGCCTCCAGCTCATCATCCGTGGATAACTTCGCACCCACTTACAAGACCTGCCCATGTCCAACGCCACGTTCCATGCCCCGACACCGACCAACGAACCTGTCCTGAGCTACGCCCCGGGATCAACGGAACGCAAAGCACTACAGGCCGAAGTCGACCGGCGTTTGCGCACGCGCATCGATGCGCCGATGTGGATCGCGGGGCATGCGATCGAGACCAAGGACGTGCGGAAGATGAGTCCGCCGCACAAACACGCGCATAATCTGGGTTCATCGCACCATGGCGAGGCCAAACACGTGCGCGCAGCCATCGACGCCGCGTTGAAGGCCAAAGCGAACTGGGAGAACATGCCCTTCGAACAGCGGGCCTCGATCTTCCTGAAGGCGGCGGACCTGTTGGCGGGACCTTACCGCGCCCAGATCAATGCCGCCACGATGCTGGCGCAGGGGAAGAACGCCTACCAGGCCGAGATCGACAGTGCCTGCGAGTTGATCGATTTCCTCCGGTTCAATGTGCACTACGCGGAGCAGATCTACCGCGACCAACCGGTGAGCTCGCCCGGCGTTTGGAACCGCTTGGAATACCGAGCGCTGGAAGGCTTCGTCTTCGCCCTCACCCCCTTCAACTTCACGGCCATCGCCGGAAATCTGCCCAGCAGTGCAGCGCTCATGGGCAACACCGTGGTGTGGAAATGTGCGGACAGCCAATGCTACAGCGCCCAGGTGCTCATGGAAGTGTTCATGGCGGCCGGCCTTCCGGCGGGCGTCATCAACCTGATCCACGTGAGCGGGCCGGTGGCGGGTGACGTCATCTTCAAGCACAAGGATTTCGCGGGCATCCACTTCACGGGCAGCACCAGCGTGTTCCGAGACATCTGGAAGACCATCGGGGCCAATCTGCCGATGTACCGCAGTTACCCGCGCATCGTGGGCGAGACCGGCGGCAAGGACTTCGTGGTGGCCCACCCGAGCGCCGACCCGAAAGTGGTGGCCACCGCCTTGAGCCGGGGTGCGTTCGAGTTCCAAGGGCAGAAATGCAGCGCGGCCAGCCGGGCCTACATCCCCGAAAGCCTCTGGCCCGCGGTGAAGAAGGAATTACTCGCCGACCTTGCTGACATGAAGATGGGCGACCCGCGCGAATTCTCGAATTTCATCGGAGCGGTGATCGACGAGAAGAGCTTCGACAAGATCGCCGGCTACATCGATGCCTTGAAGAAGGACAAGAAGAACATCCAGATCATCGCCGGAGGGAAATACGACAAGAAGGAGGGCTACTTCATCGAACCAACAGTGGCAGTGACCAAGGACGCGAAGAGCGTGACCATGTGCGAAGAGATCTTCGGTCCTGTGCTCACCATCTACGTGTACAACAGCGCGCGCTGGACCGAAACGCTCAAATTGGTGGATGCCACCAGTGAGTACGCGTTGACCGGAGCGGTGATCAGCAACGACCGGGCGAGCATCATCGAAGCCACGGAGATCCTCCGGAACGCGGCCGGCAACTTCTACATCAACGACAAGCCCACCGGTGCCGTGGTGGGCCAGCAGCCCTTCGGAGGCGCGCGAGGCAGCGGCACCAACGACAAGGCCGGCAGCTACCTAAACCTGATCCGTTGGGTGAGCCCGCGCACCATCAAGGAGACCTTCGTGCCGCCCACCGACCACCGGTATCCGTTCCTGGGCTGAGCGGTGATCTCGACTGGTGTGTCTGGGCCCCAGAGGGGACCCAGTGGTCCTGTTCAGCGTGCTGACACCAGGTCCTCCAATTGCCACTGGATGTTAGTGGAGCACGCAACCTTCTCGTCTTCAAGTACGTAGGAACGCACGCCGGAGCACCTCCGCCGGCTCGTTCATCCCGTGGAATTCCGTCCGAAGCGCACCAAACA
>DAOORM010000127.1:0-6459 GCA_035389265.1 Flavobacteriales bacterium
ACCTGGATCTTATCGGCACCCTCGATCACGTGATTGTTGGTGACGATGTAGCCATCGCTGCTCACGATCACCCCGCTGCCTGCGCCTTGGCGAAGCTGTTGTTGTTGCGGTGCGCGGTAGCCCCAGAAGAAATCCGCGAAGGGGTCGCGCACGTTCACGGCGGTCTCCGTGGTCACGTGCACCACGGCGTTCACCGTGTTCTCGGCGGCGTAGGTGAAATCGAGCGCGGTGGCGGCCACCCCGTTCGGTCCGGGCAGGCTCACGTATTTCACCGGAGCGGGAGGTGGGGTGCTAACCGTTGCGTTCTCCGTGGAGAGCAGTTCGTGGCCTCCCAGCGCGAGCACCGCTCCTGCGAGACCCATGGCGAAGTATCCGAATGCTTGTTTCATGGTCGATCTGTTGGCTTCCGGTCATTCAAAGTTCGTACCGGTGCTGTCATGTGAACGCTTTGTCAGTCCGGAAGTGTCGGGTTGTCGCGTTAAGAAATGTTGATCGGGGAATGCCCCACCGCAACGGCGCAGCGAACGCAACGGTTCCGCCACGCTTGGTCTGAATGCCACAGGACGGTATTTCGTTGCAAGGCCTTCGTCTGCCTTGCGCCGTTGCGGTAGATACCATGGAGCGCCAGCGACCCCCGATATTTGCCGAACGATGGAACTGCACTTCGCCAAGTGGCATGGAACGGGGAACGATTTCATCGTGGTCGATGATCGCGCGGGCACCTTCCCAGCGGACCCTGCGGTGGTCCAGCGCTTGTGCGACCGTCATTTCGGCATCGGGAGTGATGGGTTGATCCTCATCCAGAACCCGCGCGGATCGGGTTCAGCCTTCCACATGGAGTTCTTCAATCCCGATGCCAGCCGTAGTTTCTGTGGGAATGGCAGCCGCTGTGCCTTCGCTGCATGGAGCCGAGCCCATGGTGATGCCCCTTCCGCCACCTTTTCCGCGATCGATGGGCTGCATACAGGCGCCTGGCGCAATGGATCTGTGGCCATCAGTCTTGGCGATGTGGCCAGCGTTGCACGGACCTCCGACGCAGTGGACTTCATCCGGAATGGTTCGCCGCATGAAGTGGTCTGGGTGGCTGATCCTGCTGCGGTCCACATCATGGATGAGGGCCCCAAGCGTCGGTATGCCCCGGCTCATGCGCCAGGTGGCACGAATGTCAACTTCGTTCAGGTGATCGATGGAACGGTACACATGCGCACGTACGAACGCGGCGTGGAAGCCGAGACCTTGAGCTGTGGCACGGGCGTGGTGGCAGCTGCGCTGAGCGCTTTGCATCGCGGTGTGGTGGTGGCTCCGGTCCTCGTGGTAGCGCCGGGTGGGCGCTTGAGCGTAGAGGCGGAGGCGAGCGCACTGGGTGGTTTCACCGGGTTGACTTTGTTCGGCCCGGTGGAGCACGTTTTCACCGGCACGATCGATCTCTGAACCATGGCCAAACGGGGACGCATCTTCGGGGGCATGGCCCTTTTCCTGTTGCTCGTAGCAGGTCTTGCGGGTTTTTGGGCGTGGAAGAAGCTTACGGGGCCAGCCACGGATTTCGTCGAACAGAGCAAATTGCTGTACATCCCGCGCGGCGCCGACTTGGATATGGTGGTGGACAGCTTGAAGGCGATAGGCGCCCTCGGCGATGAACAGGCTTTCCGATGGTTGTGCACACAGAAGAAATATACCGACCGCGTGAAGCCCGGGCGCTACCGGATCCCGCACGGCATGAACATGAACGCCTTGGTGAACCGCCTTCGCTCGGGTGATCAGGAGCCGGTTAGGGTCACCTTCAATGGGATCAAGCGACTGCCTGAACTCGCGGGGAAGTTGGGCCGGGTGCTGGAGCCGGATTCGTTGGCTTTCCTTCGGGCGCTCACGGATGGGGACGCCCAACAGCGAGCGGGGTACACCGCCGAGACCTTCATCGCTGCCTTCGTGCCGAACACCTATGAATTCTGGTGGACCACCACGCCCGAACAGTTCATCGAGCGGATGGGGAAGGAGCACGCCGCTTTTTGGAACGCCGAGCGCAAGGCCAAGGCGAAAGCATTGAAGCTCTCCACTGTGGAAGTGGCCACGCTGGCCTCCATCGTGCAAGCCGAAACCGTGAAGCGCACGGATGCGCCCAAGATCGCCGGGGTTTATTTGAACAGACTACGCATCGGCATGCCGCTTCAAGCCGACCCCACGTTGAAGTTCGCCTTGGGCTTGGACAGCATCAGTCGGGTGTTGCACAAGGACATGGAAGTGGTCTCCCCCTACAACACCTACAAGAACACGGGCCTGCCGCCCGGCCCGATCAACATGCCGGAAACGAGCATGCTGGACGCCGTGCTCAATGCGGAGAAGCACGAATTCTTCTATTTCTGTGCTCGCGCGGACCTCAGCGGCTATTCCGATTTCGCGAAGAGCTACGACCAGCACCTGGTGAACGCCCGGAAGTACCAGCGGGCCTTGAATGAGCGGGGTATCCTCAGGTAGTTGTTGACCATTCGTTGGCCGGGGTATCCCGGAGGCTGCGATAGAGCCTCCTATTTTCGCGCCTTCATCACCAAAGACAGGTCCGCTGTGGATAGGCGGAGAAAGACATGACCAAGATCAAATTCGGTACCGACGGCTGGCGCGCGATCATCGCGGATGATTTCACCGTGGACAATGTGGCGCGTGTGAGCGTGGCCGTAGCCCACTGGGTGAAGAAGAACTTCCCCGGAACGCCCAGCATCGTGGTGGGCCACGATTGCCGCTTCGCCGGAGAGTTGTTCGCTGAAACCGCCACCAAGGTGTTCGTGAGCCATGGCATCACCGTGCATCTGGCCAAGGGTTTCGTGAGCACACCGATGGTGAGCCTGGGAGCCTTCAACACGAAGAGCGCCATGGGGGTGATCCTCACGGCCAGCCACAACCCACCGAGCTACAACGGCTACAAGTTGAAGGGCATCTACGGTGGACCATTGGTGCCCGAGCATGTGCAGGAGGTGGAGGACATCATCCCCGCCACGCATGGCTTGGATCTGGCCAACATCGACCTGAAGAAGGCCAAGGCAGATGGCTTGATCAAGGACATCGACCTGGAGACTATGTACGTGAAGCATGTGGAGGCCAACTTCGATATGAAGGCCATCCGCGAAAGCGGGCTGCGCTGGGGCTACGATGCGATGTGGGGCGCGGGTCAGAACGTGATCAAGCGGATCCTGCCGCAGGCAACGATGCTGCATTGCGACTACAATCCCTCGTTCATGGGTCAGGCCCCCGAGCCGATCGACAAGAACCTGCAGGAGTTCAGCAACCTGATCAAGAAGGGCGGCATCGATTGCGGCTTGGCCACGGACGGTGATGCGGACCGGATCGGGCTGTACAACGGCAAGGGCGAGTTCATCGATTCGCACCACATCATCCTGCTCCTGATCCACTACCTGGTGAAGTACAAGAAGTTCACAGGCAAGGTGGTGGTGGCCGTGAGCACCACGCCCAAGGTGAAGAAGTTGTGCGAGCACTACGGGCTCGAGTACCAGGTCACCAAGATCGGCTTCAAGTGGATCTGCGGCATCATGATCAACGAGGACGTGTTGCTGGGTGGTGAGGAGAGCGGTGGCATCGCCATCAAGGGGCATATCCCCGAGCGTGATGGCATCTGGATGGGCCTCACCATTTGGGAATTCATGGCGAAGAGCGGCAAGAGCCTCGACGACCTCATCGCTGAGGTGTACGCGATCGTGGGTCCTTTCAAGTACGAGCGCAACGACCTGCACATCAGCGAAGCGCTGAAGCAACAAGTGCTGAAAGCCTGCACGGACGGGGCTTACAAGAGCTTCGGGGACTATGCCGTGAAGAGCGTGGAGACCATCGATGGCTTCAAGTTCCACATGGAGAAGGACCAGTGGATGATGATCCGGGCGAGCGGTACTGAGCCGGTACTGCGCTGTTACGCGGAATCGGACACCTTGGAGAACGCCCGCAGGATCCTGACGGCGACGCGCGCTGCGATCGGCGCTTAGCGCTTCAGGAACCGCGAACGCGCCACGGTGGCACCGTGCTCATCGAGCAGGAGCAAGCTGTACGTGCCGGTAGCGAGTTGTTCCAAGGACCGCCCTTGGATGGAATGGCCTTGGACCGGCGCGTCCACCAACGTGCGCCCGAGCGCGTCGTGGATCAGGACGTGCGTGACCTGTTCGTCCAGGGGGCTCCAGAAGAGGGCATCGTCCACGGGGACAGGGTAGAGTAGGATAACACCTTGCTCACGCATCACGGCTACCACATCGGAGTACTCTTCCGTGCCATCGAGATCGATCAAGCGGAGGCGGTAGTAGCTGATACCGTTGGGTGCGTTCACGTCCAGGAACCTGTAGTCCACGGTGCGTGCACTGGTGCCGGCAGCATCCACGGAACCGATCACCGCGAAGCGATCACCATCGGTGCTGTGTTCCACGAGGAAGTGGCTGCTGTTCTGTTCGGACCCGGTGGACCATTGTAGCTGGTTGCCTTCGGTCATCGGCATGCCGCGGAAGGAAATCAATTCGATCGGCAGCACACCGATATCGCCCACGCCCGAGGCATAGCCGTAGAACCAGCGGCTGAAGCGTTGGCCGTCGAAGGACTTGTGCATCGGATACTCCACGCGCACGCGCCACCGGTTACGGTAACGACTGGGGATCTTGGTGACCACCTCCTTGATCTCGAGACCGGAAAGGCCGAGGTTGGAGTAGGCGACACTGACGGCTGAAGCGGACACGCTGTTGGTGATCGGTGTGCCTGAGAAGGGCTGCCCTTCGTGTACCACCTCCCACCGCAGGCGGCCAGTGGTGCGCTGCATCGGACTGCGTGCCCGGTGACCGATGCCGAAGAAATAGCGGTTCAGGAAATCGGCGCTATTGGTGGCCAGTGGGCTCACAAGGTCCACCATGTACTGCCGTGTGAGGCGGTTGTAAGCGAGTGCATTGTTCCCGCGGTAGGCACGCACGGTGCCTTCATTGGCGGCGGTAGGTGCGGCGTTGGGCGAGCCGATGATGACATCGCTGTAGCCATCGCCATCCACGTCTCCACCACCAGCTACAGCGGTTCCGAAGGCTTCGTTCGCGATGTTCGGTTCCAAGGTCGTGTTGTTCGCCGCTTGCAAAGCCATGGTTCCGCCGAGATAGACCCATGCACGGCCTTCATTCGCTTCGCCATTGGTGAATCCCGCGCCGCCAACGACCACATCGGCATAACCATCACCGTTCACGTCGCCTGCCTCTGCTACGCTCGTGCCGAACCGAGCATTGACGGAGTTGCTTTGGAAGAATGTGGATGCTGTGAAGATCCCGGGGTTCGGTGAACCGTAGAAGGCGTATACGATCCCTTCGTTCGTCTCTGGGTTCGTAGCGTTGGGTGCTCCGGCGATGATGTCGTAGAAACCATCGCCATTCACATCGCCAGCACCCGCTACGGAAGCGCCAAGGCGACGTCCTGGTACATTGCTTTCGTAGGCATATGCTGGTGTCGTTGGCAACGTGATTAGTGCGCCGATGTACACATAGAACGCGCCTTCAAGAGCCTGACCATTGGAGAGTTCCGGTGCGCCGACGATCATATCCGAGAAACCATCGCCGTTCACATCGCCGGCTGTGCAAACCGAAGCTCCGAATGAACCTCCGGCAACGGGTGCGCTGAAAATGACCGGTGTGGCGACCAAGCCAGTGCCTGACCCTGGATAAACGAATACGAGATCCGCCCCCGGAGCACCGATGATCACATCGGAGTAACCATCCACGTTGTGATCACCTGCCTTGAAAACGGAGGTCCCGAACAATGATCCAGAGGTGCCGGACAGGGTTAGGACTGGAACAGGGTTGAGGCCACCCGGTCCACCATGGAAAATGTATGCCCGACCGATGCCGCCACTTTGTGGAGCACCCACGACCACGTCGGCATAACCATCCCCGTTCACATCACCGGCGCTGGCCACGCTACTGCCGAAAGCGGCTCCGGCCACGTTCACTTCCAAGGTGAGTGACGGAACCACGGGCAAGCCAGTGAGACTGCCGTAGTGCACATAGGCCAAGCCTTCGCCAGCTTGTCCGTTCGCGGCACCGGGTGCCCCCACGATGGCATCGGAATAACCATCGCCGTTGATATCGCCGGCATTCGCAACGGACGAACCGAGTTGAGCATTGGCAATGCCAGAGGAGCGTGTAGTAGCCGGTGTGGTGCTCACGTTGTAGGTGCCGCCGTGGTAGATGAAGGCTCGGCCGCCACTGAGGCTTGGTGCGCCTACGATCATATCTGAAAAGCCATCGCCGTTCACATCACCGGCTGTGCTAACCCACTCGCCCATGAAGGCGTTCGCGATGTTGGTTTCGTATCGCAGGAATGCAGAAGAGCTTATCCCTGTTGGTGAGCCCAAGTGGAGGAAAGCGGCCCCTTCATTACTCTGGCCATTTGCCCATTGCAGGCAACCGATGATCACGTCCGCATAGCCATCACCGTTCACAT
>DAOORM010000128.1:0-6423 GCA_035389265.1 Flavobacteriales bacterium
CAACCCTAACGGTATGGAGCTGATCCTGGAGGAGACCTGCGGCATGGACGACAGCTGCAGCTTCTGGAGCGGCGGCAAGCGGGTGCAGGTGCCTTGGGCACACAGCCCCGCCACCGTGTGCCAATACGATCGCGCCACCGAGTTCGGCCTCTACTTCAACGCCAGCACGGACACCCTGCCAGTGGGTCGTGCGCTGTACCTCGAGATCGGCTTGCAGCGCTACGAGGCGCGCAGCGAAGCTTCGTTGCCCGCATTGGGAGTGACCGAAGTGCGCAACGCGAAAGGTGTGATCTACTTCTACCAACCCTTCCGTATGAACCCGGTGCCGGGCAAGGCGGGTGTGTGGGAGCAACTCGAGTACCGTATTCCGGTGCCGCCCTTGCAGCACGGTGATCGGCTGAGCTTCTATCTGTGGAACAAGGACAAGCGCGCCGAGTTCTTCCTGGACGACGTCTTCATGCGCGTGAGCGCGGTAAAGCCGTACTGAAGTGGGCCCAGCAGGATTTGAACCTGCGACCAAGGGATTATGAGTCCCCTGCTCTGACCGCTGAGCTATAGGCCCGGTCTTCCCGCCACGCAGCGGGAGCCTGCCCCGTGGCAAGCAGGCGCGAAAATAGACCGCGCGGGCCGAAGCCTAATTTCGTGGCCCATTTCTGGCCGCAGAACCCGTGCAACAACGCTACGATACCATCTTGCTCGACCTCGGTGGCGTGCTGATCGATGTGGACTACCACGCTACCGCGCGGGCCTTCCGCGACCTCGGCCACCCCGACTTCGAACGCCTTTATAGCAAAGCCCAGCAGGATCATCTGTTCGATGGGTTCGAGACCGGCGCCCTCTCGCCTGCCGAGTTCCGTGACCGCATCCGGCACGTGCTCGACCCGACCCTGTCCGATGCCGTCATCGATGCCAACTGGAACGCCATGCTCGGCTCCGTCCCACCCGAACGGATCCAGCTCGTGCACCAGTTGAAAGAGCGCTACCAAGTGCTGCTGCTCAGCAATACGAACGCCATCCACGTACCCGCCTTCGAAACCATCATTGCCCGCGAGAACGGCATCACCGACTTCAAGCAGCTCTTCCACGGGGCATACTACAGTTGCGAGATCGGTCTCCGCAAACCGGATGCTTCCTCTTTCCTACACGTGCTACAGAAGCACGGCGCGGATCCAACGCGCACGCTCTTCATCGACGATAGCATCCAACACGTGCACGGTGCGCGGAATGCGGGGCTGCATGCCGAGCATTTGGAACTCGCACAAGAGGAGGTGATCGGCTTGGCCTCGCGGTTGGCGCTGATCGCCTAACCCTTCCGCCCAGCGGCTTTCTTTCGGACTTTGGGTAAGGGGAGCGACTCACTGATGCGGAGGAGCATGGCCGCCAATTGGCGCTCACCACTGATGAGGTCTTCGGGGACGAGGTAATAGTCCTTGGATCCCGGATAAGCCGGTGCCCTTTCACATCGGTCCTCCAATGCGGCACTCTCCGCAAGGATCTTCACGAAGAGCTGATCGTCGCAGATGAACGCCACCGGCTTGCCATCCGCGTAAAGTGCGATTTCACCGAACATGGGCTTCACACTGAACCGTTCAGGGTGGCCCAACCGTTCCAGAATGAAGGCCGCGGTCTCTTTCCGTGTGGCCATGTTCAGCTGCGGATCTCTTGGCACAATTCCACCAGAACACCACCGGCGGTCTTGGGGTGTATGAAACAGACGAGCTTGTTATCGGCACCGTGCTTGGGCTCTTCGTTCAACAAGGTGAAGCCCTCAGCCTTCAAACGTGCCATCTCCGCTCGGATGTCGGCCACCTCGTACGCGATGTGGTGGATGCCTTCGCCGCGCTTCTCGATGGCCTTAGCGATGGGGCCGTCGGGTCGTGTGCTCTCCAGCAGTTCGATCTTGTTGGGGCCCACCTGGAAAAAGGAGGTGATCACCCCTTCGCTCTCCACGGCCTCGCGCTTGTAGTTCGCGGTGCCCAACAACCTGTGGTACAGTTCTTCGGCGGCGGCTAGGTCCTTCACGGCGATGCCGATGTTCGATGCGGATCATCCTGCGAAGTTGGGAAAAGAAGAAAGCCCCCCGTTGCTGGGAGGCTTCCTGATCCGTTGTGGTGATATCAACGCTTGATGAACGTCTCGCCCATCTTGCTGTCGTAGTTCAGGTAGTAGAGGTCCTTCTTCAAGGAGGCCACTTCCACGCGATCAGCGTATCCGCGCTTCACGATGTTGCCATACTGGTCGTAGATCTCGAACAGGGTGGTGCCGCTGAAGATGATCTCGTCTTTGGGTTTGGGTGGGCTCCACGTGATGGGCGCGTTGCTGGAGGCAAAAGTGACGGTCTCGCTGTAACGGGCACGTTTGCTCAGATCCACCTGCTTGATGCGGAAGGTGTTCTCGCCGCTGTGCGGGGTTACTTTGAACTCGTAGCTGTGCTCTCCGGGCTTACCAACGCCCATCACCTCACCAGCTTTCACCCACTTGTTCCAACGCTTCTGCTCTACGATGAAGGGCAGCTCGCCGGTCTCGTTCGTGGTGGTCCAAGTGTAGGTACCGTCGGCGCTGATGGCCTGTTTCACGATGTCGAAGGTGCTCTTGGGCTTCAGCACTTCGGGGTTCAGCACCACTGGGGTGCAGCCATCCTTGTGCTTCACCTTCACCACCACCTTATCGCTCAACTTCAGACCGAAGTTGTTCATGTCGATCTCGAACGCGCTGCTGTTGATCTCGTCGGTGGCGATCTGGTCGTTCACCGTGACCTCGAACACACAGAAACCCACACCGGCTTCGGAGAAGGGATTCTGGATGAAAAGGTTCTTGCCTTGGTAGTTGCCTTCGAGCACGATCACACCAGCAGAGGCTGGGATGCTCAAAGCAGCGGCGAAGAGGAGGTTGATGGAGCGCATGGCGTTAGTCCGGTCAAGCTGCAAGGATAACCGATCCGGGCCGGTTTTCCTAGGGCTTTTCGACGCCATGTGTACGGGCCATCGACCAATAGGTTGCGTTCGTCGAGCGCAGGCTAGTCGTGGTGCTTCAGCACACCGGCCCGCACGGCCACTTCCAAGTGGTTCTCTTCGGGGGGGATGGGGCAGGAATAACGGCCCCCATAAGCGCAATAAGGGTTGTACGCTCGGTTGAAGTCCAGTTCCACGTCCGCCTGCAGCGGGCCTTCCAGGTCCAGGTAGCGCCCGCCGCCGTAGGTGCTCTCTCCGTTGGTGAGGTCGGTGAAGGGAACGAAAAGGTAGTTGCGGTAGTCGTCCAACCGGCTCAGGTCGATGTTGCGGTACACGGTGAGCTGCTCCTCCTTTCCGGCAAGCGTGAAGTACAATTTGCCCACGGCTTGGTACTTCGGCTCACGTTCCGTACTGGTCTTCATGCCAAAGACCTCACCGGCAATTGGCTCATACCGGGCATTCACCCGGTAGGTTGGGTCGGCTTCGAACCGGGGCAAGTGGCTGAACGTCTTGCGATCCTCCAAGGGCAAAGGCGAATGCAGGGTGTCGCGGTAGGCCGAATCGATCCCCGCCCAATACAGGTCCAGGCCAGCGCGCCATTTTTCTTCGTTCTGGGCGGCCAAGGATCCCGATCCGAACAAGACCACGAGAAACAGGATCTGCTTCATGCGGCCTCCTTCGTTTTGATCGATGCCGCCATGCGCTTCACATCGGCCTCGTTGAACCGCACTTGGTCCGCATCGGTGACCACGAAGGTGCGGTCGCCCACTTGCACGGAGCGGTAGAAGTGGATGTAGGTGCCCGCATCATCCGGGAACTCCGACCGGTAAACGAGCTTCTCGGCCGTCTCCTCGATCACGGTGTGCTTGCGCAACATATCGCGGTCCAGGTCGGCCTTCAGCCGGGCCAGGTCGCCGGGCTCTTCGGTGATAAGCAAGCCGAAATGCTCGCCCGCACTCACCTCCAAGCGACCGAACTCCTCGTTCCATTTCACCGTGGGCGAATCCACTCCCAAGGTGGCCATGTCACCTAATTCCACCAGAAGAGGCGTGTCGTAGCTACCAAGGTCTAGGACAGCTGGCGGCGTAGTAACGGCGGTTGCGGTGCTATCCACCACTTCGCCTTCAGGTTTGGTGTCGTTGCTGCCACAGGCCACAAGACACAGGGCCAGGACGACCGGTACCAGTGCTTTCATGGGGCGAAAGTAAGCGGGGCGCTTTACCAGTGGCGCTTAACGGTCGTTCCCTAGGCAACAGCTCGCACACGCCGTATGCGACGGCGGATGCCTTGTACCAGCAACCCGATCAACAGCACGGCCAGTGCTCCGGCCGATGCCCAGACCGTGCGGTGCGCATGCCAGGGTTGTTGCACGGAGATGGGCAGCACCAGCTGGTGGGTGCTCCAATGGCCCATGCCGTTGCGCGCCATCACTTCGAGGGTGTATTCCCCGAAGGGAAGGCGGTCGAGCCGTAAGGTGGGCTCGAACTGGTAGTTCCATTCGTCCTCCACGCCCGCCAAGCGCCATGCGTAGAGAATGCGGCCTTCCCCTTCATAGGAAAGCAGGGCGAATGAGATGCGGAGAGCACGGTCATCGGCACCCAAGGCGATGCCCCCTGTGGCCGTAGCCTCGGCGAGTCGATCCACCACACCACCATGTTCCGCGGAGAAGCCCTCGAATCGCGTGAGCACCACGGCCGACTGCTGTTTATCGGACCGTGGAACGAAGGCATCGGGGTGGAATGCCGTGATGCCATTGAGCCCGCCGAAGTACAAGGTGCCGTCGGGGCCCCGTGCATGTGCTAACCGGTTGAATTCGTCGTTGGTGATGCCATCGGCCGTGGTGAACACCGTGCTCTGCCTCGAGCGCTTATCGAAGCGCACGATGCCACCATCAGTGGGTAGCCACAGCTGACCATTGCCATCCTCGTAGGCGGCGTAGACCATGTTGTTCGGGAAGCCGTTGCGCATGGCGTAGACCTGGTGGGTGCCTTTGCTCGGATCGAAGCATATGAGTCCTGCCCCCCGTGTGGAAAGCCATAGGAGCCCATCGCCATCGATATAGCAGTGATGCAGGTCGTGGTAGGGCAACCGCTCACGACCCTCGGCACCCGACCACCAGCGCCGGATCACGCGACCCCCAGGACCACATTCGTACAGACCGTTGGATGTGGTAGCCAAGATGGTGCCTCCCGTTCCGCGCTGCAACTGCATCACATGAGCCTGCTGAAGCTCGGGGTGTCGCGGATCGTTCCAGGTGCGCACCTCGCCCGTTCGCGGGTCGAGCAGATGAAGGCCGTGCAGACCTCCCAGCAAGACACGCCCTTCCACCTCGGACAGGATGTTCCAGATCTCGTCCTTCACCGTATACCGCGTGGTATCTCCTCCCGCATCCTCCCGGAACACCACCCCATCACCGGCGCGCCACCAGTTACCATCGTTCGCCACATGGGAGGCGAACAGGTACTGCGGCGTCAGGCGGTCTTCCACCCTGACGGAGTCGCCCGAAATGTCCAGCACACGAGCTCCTTGCCATTCGGTAGAGAGGTACAAACGCTGACCACGGATGGCCATACCACGGCACAAGAGGCCCATGGCTCCGCTCGCGTTCGGTTGGTGGAGGATACGCGTGAACACATCGCGCCGCAATTCGATATGGAACAGTCCGAACTCCGTGGACAACCATGCATCGCCCGATCGATCCACGAGGCAGCCCTTCACGCGGCCGCTCACCTCGGGGTGCTCATCCATCAGATCGAACAGCACGCGATCCGAACCATCCACCAACATGGTGCTCACGATGAATAGACCGTGCTCTGACAAGGGCGTGTAGTTCAACGGGCGGTGCTTCGGATCACCATCGCGACTCGCAGGACCATCGGCCAGCAAGGCACGATCGCTCAGGATCAATTCGGAATAGGTGTCGAAGAAGCGCGTTGACCCATCGGGTGTGATCAGCCTGTACAACGCTCCACTCGTCGTGCGCCCGGTGACCATATTCTCCACGATGGTGCCCCGTTGTAGTTCCTGCACCACTTCCAGCGCACCGTCTGTGCCCATGCGCACGATGCGCTGTTCACCGGCGGACGTTACCAGATGACCGATGATCCGCTGGTTCTGATCATCGCCCAAGGGTTCGAAACGCTCACCGTCCAGTTCATGTACGCTTATCCGATCATGCCCGTCGAACACGATACAACGCGCCGGAGCCGCTGCGCCCAGTACCACACTTCCGTCAGCCCGCTGGGGACCATACCGGATCAGATCCGCGGGATCGAACGGGAGTTCCGGGAAACGGTCCTGCACCGGACGCAACAAGCCGGTGGCGGGATCGAGGATATCCAGGTGCATGATGTCGTTCTCGCGCGAATCGCAGAAGACCCAGATATACCCTTTGGCATCACGACGTAACGCGCTCACACGGCCGCCACAGGGTATATCTGGGTCTTCTGCGATTCGCGCGAGAACGACATCA
>DAOORM010000129.1:0-6299 GCA_035389265.1 Flavobacteriales bacterium
GCACTAGCTGCGCAGACCAAGACCTTCAGCATCTACGAGCCGCAGATCAGCATCTCGGAGAAGTTCTACATGGGTCCGTTGGCTCCTGGCAGTACGAAGAAGTACCTCTTCCTGATCCAGGATACGCTGTACCAAGGCGCTGATAGTGTGTTCGTGATCAGCTATAAACCGCGCCGAGGTACGAAGTTCAATGGCTTGACAGGCCTTCTTTACATCCATACGAACGGGTATGCCATCCAGAACGTGACCGCAGAAGCCGCCGAGCGCGATGCCGCAGCGAGCATCCGATTCCAACAGTTGCATGAACGGGTGGCCGGCAAGGCATGGTTCCCGGTCCAATTGAACGCCTTCATCTACCTGGATAATGCCAAGGTGAATGGGTATGTGCCCTATGGTGTGACCCGCACTTATTTGAAGGACATCGAGGTGGATGCGGATGTCGCGCGCAAGGAAGTACGTGGCCCCGAATTAGTCATGGATCGCATGAGCATGCGGCAGGATGAAGCCTATTGGGCCGCGCTCCGCACCGATTCACTCGACGCGAAGGCCCTGAAGACCTACCACGTGATCGACAGTTTGGGGGCCGAGGTGGACCTCGATCGCAAGGTGAAGTGGTTCTCCGCCTTGGCCACGGGTCGTTTGCCGATCGGTCCCGTGGATCTGCTCCTGGACAAGTTGATGCGGTACAATGGCTACGAAGGATTCCGCTTGGGCGCCGGGTTCGCCACGAACGATCGTGTAACACGGTACGCGAGTATCGGGGGCTATGCCGGCTATGGCTTCAAGGACAAGAACTGGAAGTACGGCGGTTTCCTTGTGGTGAAGCCGTGGTACGGTCGCGATATATCCTTAAAGGTCTTTCATGAGTTAGATGTCTTGGAGAGCGGTGGGGTCGCCTTCGAAGGACCCCGGCCGCTACTTACCAATGAGAGCACACGCTGGCTCTATGTGGACCGGATGGACCATTACGAGCGCAGTGGTGCCCAATTCGCATTTCGCGTGGGTTCCGCACTGCGCTTCTGGGCTGGTGCAGAACGTGAGTCGCGCGAGAACCGGCTGGGTTATCAATTCGTGGATAGAAGAAGCGATTCGGTCACTTTGCTGCGCGATCGCTTCACCACCGGAGGATTGACCTTCGGCATGCGGTTCGCCTTCCGCGAGCGCATGGCTCGGCTTCCAGATCGGGAGATCTCCCTCGGCACGCGTTGGCCGATCCTGCTCGTTTCGGCCTTCCGTTCAGTGGATGGGATGTTCGGTGGCGAACTGGAGACATGGCGGTTGAACGCCGCGATCGATAAGACATTCCATCTGCGTTTGGTGGGTGATCTGAGCGTCCGCCTCATGGGTGGTGTCGCGGATCAGAATGCACCGTATCCATACCTCTACAATCTGCGCGGAACCAATGCCTTCGATCAACAGGATCACGAAGCGGGGCGCAAATTGCTCGTGGCAGCTGATAATTCCTTTCAGACCATGCGGCCGAACGAGTACCTCGCCGATCGGTACTTGGCCTTGCACCTGAAGCACAGCTTCGGCACTTTGCTGGTGAAAGGGAAGTATTTCAAGCCGCGTCCTGGCCTCGTCTACAACGCCGCTATCGGTGAATTGGCTAGGCCAGAACTGCACCGGGGGCTTTCGTTCGCCGCCATGGGCGTGCCTTACCTGGAAGGGGGTGTGGTGTTGGATGGCCTATTCAGTAATCTTGGTGTTGGAGCGTATTACCGGCATGGAGCTGGTATGTTCGAGGATACCATGGACAACTTCGCCTTCAAGTTGACAGCCAGTTTCGCGTTCTGACAAGGGCATTCCACCGCGTATTTCGCACCTTTGCCCGTCCCGGTGGATGCCCTTGTGCTTCACTTGGTGTACAGAGATGTGGGCATGGCTGGCGAATAGAGTACTCCGGAACCGGATCGCGATCCTCATCGCGGTGGCCTTGTGTACCGTGTTCCTTGGGTACAACGCCACTAAGGTGGAGATGAACTACAAGCACGGCGGTCTGCTGCCCAAGACCGATAGCGCCTATGTGGAGTATGAGCGCTTCCTCCGCACCTTCAGCGAGGATGGCAATGTGATGGTGGTGGGTACACAGGGCGAGCAGCTCTACACCCCGGACAATTTCGCCGCGTGGTATGCCTTGGGTAACGATCTCCGCGGTATATACGGTATCGATAGCGTCTTCTCCGAGGCACACTTGTACGAGCTGGTGCGCGACGATAGCCTGAAACGCTTCACGGTGCAGCCGGTGCTCAGGAAGGCACCGACGGACCAAGCGGAAATGGATTCCATCCTGGCCCATGTGCGGTCCTTGCCGTTCTACGATGGACTGCTCTTCAACGACAGCACCAAGGCCAGCTTGATGATGGTGTTCGTGAACGCAAAGCTCTTCGATAGTGACGAGCGGCAAGGTGTGGTGGCCAACGTGGAGGAGCGCGTCGCACGCTTCGGCGCTGACACCGGAATGCCGGTGCATGTGAGTGGCCTGCCGTGGATCCGCGTGAAGAGCACCCAGCTCGTGAAGGGTGAGATGCCCTTGTTCATGGGACTGAGCCTCGCGCTCTGCGGACTGTTGCTCTTGTTGTTCTTCCGCAGTTGGCGCGTGATGTGGATCTGCCTCGGTGTGGTGGCCGTGAGCGTGATCTGGAGCTTCGGGGCCATGGCCCTGTTAGGTTACAAGATCACCATCCTGCAATCGGTGATCGCACCACTGGTGATCGTGACCGGAGTGCCCAACTGCGTGTTCCTCATCAACGCCTATCACTACGAGTTCGTCCGCCACGGCAACAAGATCAAGTCGCTACAACGGGTGATCAGCCGCATCGGAGCAGCGGCGTTCATGACCAACGCGACGACGGCGGTGGGCTTCACCACGTTCTGCTTCACTTCAAGCGACACCCTGAAGGAATTCGGATGGGTGGCCACCATCGGCATCATGGTGCTTTGGGCGTTGAGCATGTTGTTGATCCCTATCCTGTTCAGCTTCATGCCGGCCCCGAAACCGCGACACTTGAGCCACTTGGATCGGCGCTGGCTCGATCGTGCGGTGGAGTGGATCGTGACCACCTCCAAGGAGCGGCGTCCACTGATCTACTCGATCACGACCTTCCTCACCGTGCTGGCCTTCATCGGTATCTTCCGCATGAAGGACGAGAGCCGCATCGTGGATGACCTTCCCGAGGACAATCCCGTGCTTACCGATCTGCGGTTCTTCGAGTCCAATTTCAAAGGTGTAATGCCATTGGAGATCCTGGTGGACACGCGCAAGAAGGGTGGTGGGCTCACGGATCCCACCTTGAAGCGCATCGTGAAACTTGAGGATACCCTGGACACCTATCCCGAGTTCAGCAAGGCCATCACCATCGCCGATGCGGTCAAGTTCACCAAGCAGGCCTTCTACGGTGGTAATCCCGAGAAGTACGCCCTGCTCAACAGCACCGACAAGACCTTTATCATGCCCTACTTGGAAGGTGCGCAGGGTAAGGAAGGCATGGCCCGTTCGTTCATCGACAGCACGCGCCAGACCACACGAGTGACTGTGCAGATGGCCGATGTGGGCACCACCCGCATGGAGGAGTTGCTCGGTCGGTTGCGTTCGCAGGTGGACAGCATCTTCGACCCCGCGAAGTACATCGTCACCTTCACGGGTACTTCGGTCGTCTTCCTGAAAGGCAGCAGCTATCTCGTGGATAATCTCATCACCAGCCTTTTCTGGGCGGTGATGATCATCGTCGGCCTGATGGCCCTCCTGTTCAATTCGTTCAGGATCCTTGTCGTGGCGCTCATCCCCAATATGATCCCGCTGCTCTTCACCGCCGGGCTCATGGGTTTCTTCCACATTCCGATCAAGCCAAGTACCATGCTCGTTTTCGGTATCGCGCTGGGCATCGCCGTGGATAATGCGATCCATTTTCTCGCGCGCTACCGCTTGGAGTTGAAGCTGACCGGCAACGACTTGCAGAAGAGCGTGGATCTCGCCACTCGTGAAGTGAGCGTGGGGATCATCTACACCAGTGTTGTGCTACTGGCTGGCTTCTCGCTCTTCGGATTCTCCCACTTCGGAGGCATACGGGCCCTAGGTATCCTCACCACCATCACCTTGTTGGTGGCCATGCTCACGAACCTTCTTGTATTGCCGGCGTTGTTGTTGAGCCTTAACAAGCGTATCATGAGCAAGGCTTTCCAGGAACCACTGCTCGAGATCCTGGATGAGGAGGAGGACATCGAACTGATGGAACTGAAACTCGACAGACCTGCCCCGGAGCCTGGTGCGCCGGAAGGTGATGAGATGGAACAACGCTGATCGATTTCCATGAAAGGGATCATTCTCGCCGGTGGGTCCGGCACCCGCTTGCATCCGCTCACGCTCGCGGTGAGCAAGCAATTGATGCCGGTGTACGACAAGCCGATGATCTACTACCCGCTCAGCACCCTCATGGCGGCTGGCATCCGGGAGATCCTGATCATCAGCACACCGCATGACCTGCCGAACTTCCAGAAACTCCTGGGTGATGGCAAGGCATTGGGCTGTGCCTTCACCTATGCGGAGCAAAAAGTGCCCAACGGTCTCGCGCAGGCTTTCGTCATCGGCCGGGATCACGTGGGCACTGATAGCACCGCGCTAATCCTCGGAGACAACATTTTCTACGGCACCGGCCTGGGTCGCAGGTTGAGCGAGCATACCCAGCCCGATGGTGGTCTCGTGTTCGCCTATCACGTGAGCGATCCGGAACGTTACGGTGTGGTGGAGTTCGACGCGCAGAACCGCGTGCTGAGCATCGAGGAGAAGCCTGCGGTCCCGAAGAGCAACTACGCCGTACCAGGTCTCTATTTCTACGACAATGATGTGCTTGACATCGCACGGGATCTTCGGCCCAGTGCGCGTGGCGAGTACGAGATCACCGATGTGAACAAGGAGTACCTGCGGCAGGGACGTCTGAGGGTCGAGATCCTCGATCGCGGAACAGCTTGGTTGGATACAGGCACCTTCGCTTCCCTCACACAGGCCGGTCAATTCGTGCAGGTCATCGAAGAACGCCAAGGTCTACGGATCGGTTGTATCGAGGAGGTGGCCTACAAGAAGGGTTTCATCGATGCTGCGCAACTGGAGCGCCTTGCACAGCCGCTTTTGAAGAGCGGTTACGGAGAGTACCTGATGAAATTGCTGCGCGTGTGATGGTGGAGCACCGGGCCTTGTTCGATGCACATGTGGAGCGCTGGATCGAAGCGCTTCCAGAAGGTGGGCTCTATGAGCCGATGGCATACCTCCTCCGACTTCCGGCCAAACGCATCCGTCCGGTCCTTTCCATGATGGCCTGTGAACTGTTCGGTGGTCGGTCGCAGGACGTGCTGGATCAGGCACTGGGTATCGAACTCTTCCACAACTTCACCTTGATGCACGACGACATCATGGATGCAGCGTCCCTGAGGCGCGGTAAGCCTACCGTGCACGCGAAGTGGAACACGAACACGGCCATTCTTAGCGGTGATGCCATGCTGGTGATGGCCTATCGTTCCATGGGGACGGACCCTCGTGTACTGGACGTCTTCAGTGCCTACGCGCTCGATGTCTGCAAGGGCCAACAGCTCGATATGGAGTTCGAGCAACGCAATGATGTCAGCCTGGATGAATACAGGGAAATGATCCGCCTGAAGACCGCGGTCCTGCTCGCCGCTTCGCTGCGCATCGGTGCCATCAAAGCGGGTGCATCAGTGGTGGACCAGGATCGCATCGGGGCCTTTGGGGAGAACCTCGGCCTCGCCTTCCAGTTGCGCGATGACCTGCTCGATGCTTTCGGTGAACCGCATGTCACCGGAAAGGAACAAGGAGGTGACCTGCGCAATGGCAAGAAGACCTGGTTGCTCATCCGTGGACTTGAATGCGAACAGATTACAGGTACGAGCGTACTGAGGCAACAGCTTGAGCGACCAGCCGCGCACCGTGATGTGCCCGCCATGGCGGAGGCTCTTCGTCAGCTTGGAGTGGACGCCGAGGCGGAAGCGGAAGTGCGTCGATTGGAATCGCTGGCAGCATCCAGTTTGGAGGCCATCGATCCTGCACGCGGTAGCACCGCCCCACTTTTCGCGCTGGCAGAGGCGCTGCGCATGCGCGCGGCTTAGTCCAGTAGATCTCGCAGTGCGGGCTCCAACTCGGAATACTTGAAACGGAAGCCTGTGTCGATGAGTCGCTGATGCGAAGCCCGCGAACCTTCCAGGAGGATGGTGGCCAGCTCGCCTAGCATCACCTGCAATACGAACGCGGGCACCTTCGGCACGAAGTAGGGTTTTCGCATCACGCGTGC
>DAOORM010000130.1:0-6296 GCA_035389265.1 Flavobacteriales bacterium
CATACACCTCCAGCATCCGTTCGGTCTCCTCCACGGCCTCGGCCTTGGTGGCATGGGCGGTGTGGCCTTCCTGCCAGAGGAATTCGGCCGTGCGGAGGAAGAGGCGCGTGCGCATCTCCCAGCGCACCACGTTGGCCCATTGGTTGATGAGCAAAGGCAAATCGCGGTAGCTCTTCACCCACCCGCGATAAGTGTTCCAGATGATGGTCTCGCTGGTGGGCCTGATGATCAACTCCTCCTCCAATTTGGCCTCGGGGTCCACTACAACACCGTGGACCGGATCACTTTTCAAGCGATAGTGGGTGACCACTGCGCATTCCTTCGCGAAACCCTCGACGTGGCTGGCTTCCTTGGCCAAATAGCTCTTGGGAATGAACAACGGGAAGTAGGCGTTCACGTGGCCGGTAGCCTTGAACATGCCATCCAGCGCGGATTGCATCTTCTCCCACACGGCGTAGCCGTGCGGCTTTATCACCATACAACCGCGTACATCGCTGTGCTCGGCGAGGTCGGCCTTGAGCACCAGATCGTTGTACCACTTCGCATAGTCGTCCGCCCGCTTCGTCAGAATATCCGCCATGCCCCTTTTGTGGTATTATTTTTGTTCTGAAGTTGAGGCGGCTAAAGTACACAACCCACCGGGGCGTCCATGGCTCCGGATAACACGGCGAAGATCATGAAGCAGGCACATCGCATCCTCCCCGTCCTTCTTCCTGCGCTGTTACTCACAGCGTGTGGTTCCATGCGAACGACCACTGAGGTGGTGGACGACGTGTACTTCCTACCGTCACAGGCTCCTCCCGTGGCCGCGGTTCCCAAGAGCGTACCGGTCGAGCAGCCCGAACCACAGCCATCGGACGATTACTACGACCCCGGAACCTCCCAGGAATACGTCAACGATCGTAGCTACTATGATCTCGCCTACAACGACCCGTATTTCTACAATATGGGCCGCTTCGGATTCAATACCGCCCCCATGGGTTGGCAGACCGGTTGGAACGGGCCAGGCTGGGGTGGTGGAATGGGTTGGGGCGGCAACATGGGATGGGGTTCTGGATGGAACATCGGCATCGGTTATGGCACTGGCATCTACTCTGGATGGTACCGGCCCATGTGGGGAATGGACCCGTGGGGTTGGAACTCGCCATGGGGCTGGAACAATGGAGGATGGAACAACTGGGGTTGGGGCGGTGGTGGATGGGGCTTCGGCAACTACCAAGGCCCATGGGGCAACTGCTTCGGTTGTTATGCACCGGTGATCATCGGCGATGGCGTCGCGAACAGCACCTATATCGGGCACCGCACCTCGGTGGGAACTGGCCGTGGGCTGAACGGTACTGGCGTGCGACGTCCCGCAGTGCGGAACCCGGTCGGTCTGGCGCCACAACCACAAGGCCGCTACAATGGCACTTCACCCGTGCAACGCACGCCTGCCGATCGGACCCGTCAACAGCCGATCACCGCTCCGACACGTGACCGCTCGATCACGCCGCAACGCGACCGTAGCCGCGAGACCAGTCCTTCGCGCAATATTGAACGCAGCACTCCCAGCCGCAGCCCAGGCTTCGGCGGTGGTGATGGTGGCGGTGGCCGTACAAGCCCCTCGCGCGATACAGGAGGCGGTGGCGGAACACGCACCAGTCCTGGTCGTCGTTGATCGATCTTAACCTAAAACGCATGGAACGGACCGCACTTCGGCTCCTGAGCCTATCTGTGCTCGGCACCTTCGCGCAACTGACCGTGGCCCAGAACGAAGTGGACGCCCTGCGCTTCAGCAGCACCACACCGGGTGGCACGGCGCGCAGCATCGGACTGGCCAATGCCTTCGGCGCGTTGGGGGCTGATGCGGTATCGGTAGCCATCAACCCCGCTGGGCTCGGGCTCTATCGCAATACGGAGCTCTCCTTTACCCCGGGGTTGGAGGTGAACACGGTGAACAGCTCGTATGGTGGGATCACATCCACCGATGTGAAATCGCGCTTCCACTTCAGCAACATCGCGCTTGTACTGAACTCCCCTGCTGAACGTGCTGGCAGCGATTGGCGCAGCAGCACCTTCGGGGTGGTGTTCGACCGCCAGGCGACGAACCACTGGGGCCGGCAAGCCGTGGGGCGCGATGTGCAGACCTCCATCCTCGACGACTTCGCCTGGCAAGCCGAGGGCACACGCGCGAACGACTTGTACGATGCTTTCCCCTTCGCCGCCGGCCTGGCTTACGATACGTACGGTATCGACCCGTTGGACCCGGCGGATACACTAGGGACAAGCTATGTGCCTGCACTCCCAGGCGGCTCCTTGGTGGACCAGACGATGACCATCGACTCGCGTGGGGCCACCAACAACACGTCGTTCTTCTACAGCGGCAATTATATGGACAAGCTGTACATCGGTATATCGTTGGGTATCGTGGGTTACCGTTACAAACACACGCGCCTGCACTCCGAGACGGTATTGGATGAGAACGTGGACCTGAAGGACCTGACCTACCGTGAGGACCTTGCGATCACCGGGAATGGCGTGGAGGTGAAGGCCGGTGTGATCTATCGCTTCCACGATCGGTTCCGGGCAGGCATCGCGGTGCATAGCCCGATGTGGATGACCATGAACGACGCGTACAACACGAGCATGAACACGACGTTCCGCACACCTTCACAGGTCGACGGTCGCACGAGTTACAGTTCCGCTTCGCCAGACGGCATCTTCGCGTACAAGTTGAACAGCCCGCTGCGTACAGTGATCAGCGCAGCATACATCGCCGGTGAGCACGGTCTGGTGAGCGTTGATTACGAGTACGCGGATTACACCGGCATGCGTTTCCGACCGAGCACACGGCTGGACGACAGCTACACGTTCACCGCGGAGAACGAGGTGATCAGCGCGGTGTTCAGGCCTGTGCATAGTGTGCGCGCCGGTACCGAGTGGCGCAGTGGTGGTTGGTACTTCCGCATGGGCTGGGGGTTCGTGCCCGATGCCTACCGCACGTCGGATTTCATGCATGCACAAGCCACGCGCACCTATGCTGGCGGCATCGGCTACCGCACTGCCAACCTGAGCGTGGATCTCGGAGCCAACTACATCCAGCGCAGCGCCAACTACTACCCGTACGACCCTGCGTTCGCCAATGTGATCCGTGAAGAGCGGAACACGTTCCGCACCTTGCTCACTATCGCGCTGCGGCCTTGATGCCTCCTGCTCGGTGATCAGGGACATGGATCCCTACGATAACTGAAAAGCCCCGGCGATGCCGGGGCTTTTCAGTTCAGTGATCAGCGATCACTTCTCTCCTTTCACGCGGTCCACCACGTACTCATCCACGAGGATTCGCCCGCAATGTTCGCAAACGATGATCTTCTTATGGCTGCTGATATCCAGCTGGCGCTGGGGCGGGATGCTGTTGAAGCAGCCACCGCAGCTGCCGCGTTCAACCGGTACCACAGCGAGGCCGTTGCGTGCGTTGCTGCGGATGCGGTTGTACGCGCTGAGCAAACGCTCTTCGATGTGTTTGGAAGCGGCCTCGCTCTTCTTAGCGAGCTCCTTCTCCTCCTTCTCGGTCTCAGCCACGATATCGTCCAGCTCCTTGCGCTTCAGCTCAAGGTCCTTCTTGCGATCGTCGTGGCGGGCCTTGCTCTCCTCCACCACCAACTTCTTTCCGTCGATCTGAGCCTTGGCCTCCTTGATGCGCTTCTCTGCGAGCTGGATCTCCAGGTTCTGGAACTCCACCTCCTTGGTGAGCGAATCGTATTCGCGGTTGTTGCGGACCTTGGCTTGCTGGCCTTCGTACTTCTTGATCTGCGACTTGGCGTCCTTGATCAGGTTGTTCTTGTCGGAGACTTGGTTCTCCATTTCGGCCAACTCGTCCTGAAGCTTCTTCAAGCGGGTCTCCAAGCCGGCCACCTCATCCTCCAGGTCCTGCACTTCGAGCGGCAGTTCGCCACGCTGGGTGCGGATCTTGTCCACCTGCGAATCGACGTGCTGCAGGCGGAACAGTTCGACGAGCTTCTCGGCTACAGTGACATCAACCTTGGATGCGGCACCGCTCTTGGTGGCCTTCACTTCCTTCTCTGGAGCCTTCACATCGCTCTTCGCCATGGTCAGTAATGGTATATGGGATCCGTGACGTTTTCCGTCAAACGGACGGCAAAAGTAGGGAAAAGTTCGCCTAACCTGCGCTGGATCAGGTTCATGGTGAACTGCTCGCTTCCGTAGTGCCCGATATCGGCCAGCAGCAGCTTGGAATCGGCATCGAAGAATTCGTGATACTTCACATCGCCGGTGAGGTAAGCATCGACCCCGGCTGCTTTGGCCTTGCCAATGAGGAAAGCACCTGATCCTCCGCACAATGCGACCTTTTGCACTGGCTTTCCGAGGAGTTTGGTGTGGCGGATGACCTGAAGGCCGAAAGCCTGCTTCACCTGCGCCAGGAACCGACTCTCTTCCAGCGGCTTATCCAATTCACCCACGAGGCCGGCACCGATGTCCGGATGCACATTCATCACTGGTATCAGGTCGTAGGCCACCTCTTCGTAGGGATGGGCGTTGACCATGGCCGTGACGACAGCCGCCACGGATGCCGTAGGAACCACGACCTCGATGCGGTGCTCCGGTTCGGAATGGCGCACCCCCTGTTGGCCCACGTGTGGCATGGTGCCTTCGCCAGCTCGGAAGGTGCCTATTCCCTCGCCATTGAAGCTGCATTCATCGTAGTTGCCGATCCGCCCGGCACCCGCTTGGAACATGGCGGCACGAACGGCTTCTGCACGTTCCACCGGAACATAGACCACCATCTTTCGCAATTGCCCGGACTTCGGCTCGAGCACCCGCAGCTTCTTCAGTCCCAACCGCGCGGCGATCTCCGCGTTCACCCCGGAAGCGACGTTGTCCAAATTGGTGTGAATGGCATAAAGGGCTATGCCGTGCTTGATGGCCGCCAGGATCGTCCGTTCCACATAGCTATTACCAGATAGGCTCTTCAGTCCTCGAAAAATGACCGGGTGGTGGCTGATGATGAGGCCGCAACCCAGGCGCGCCGCCTCTTCCACCACGGCTTCGGTGCAATCCAGACACACGAGAGCGGACTCCACCACGGCTTCGGGGTCTCCCACTTGGAGGCCGCAGTTGTCGTAGTCTTCTTGTAGTGAGCGTGGGGCCCAGGCCTCGAGGGCCGCGGTCAACTCTTTGATGCGCATCTTTCGCCTTGAATGATCGTTCCCGCAAAGTACGCGATGCTGCTCCGAAGGATCCTTTTCTGGCCGTTCACCGTGTTCTATGGGGCCTTATTGCTGGTGCGGCATGGCCTGTACGACATCGGTATCCTGAAGAGCTCGCGCCCGATCATACCTACCATCGCCATCGGCAACCTTGCCCTTGGTGGGACGGGAAAAACACCCATGATGGAATTGCTATTGCGGACCTTACAGGGTACCGCACCGATCGCCACGTTGAGCCGCGGCTACGGACGGAAGACCAAGACGATCCACGAGGTCGGACAGGGCGATAGTGCGGCACACAGCGGCGACGAGCCTGTGCAGGTGAAGACGAACTTCCCGGAGGTGCGTGTCTTCGTGGGTGCGGATCGCGTGCAGGCGATCGAAAAGATACGAAGCGACGTGCCGGAAGTGAAGGCGGTGGTGTTGGACGATGCACTGCAACACCGGCGCTTGAACGCCAGCCTGAACATCCTGCTGACCACGGCGCAAAACCCTTATTGCGGTGATGCGTTGATCCCGGCCGGGACTCTGCGCGATGTGCGATCCAGAGCGAAGGCCGCCCGCATCGTGGTGGTGACGAAGTGCGCAACGCTACCAACCCCTGATGAGCAGGTCTTATGGCGTAAGCGTTTAGATCTCGACCAAGGGCAGGAACTGTTCTTCGCAGGTATCGCCTACCATGAACCACGAACGATCAACGGCGTTACCTACGGGGGGGCGACCGGGCAGTCGGCCAGCGCCTTGGTCTTCACCGGCATGGTCCAGCCCGAACCGTTCGTGATGCACATCCGCTCCTTATTCGGGAAGGTCGAACACATCGCCTTCCCGGATCACCATGCTTTCACCCCGGCAGACCTGCGGCGGTTGGCAGACGTTTTTGGTAGCTTCGCGGCCGGTCCGAAAACCCTGATCACCACGGAGAAAGATGCCGCTAGGCTTCGGTCTCTGATCCCTGGAAGTCCCCTCGAAGGGCTACCACTGGCGGTGATCGGCATACGGACCGTGATCCTGAACGAACCTGAACGCTTCGCCGACCTCATCCGCACCCATGTTGCAACGCATCCAGCGCATCGCTGACCACCTGAAGAA